>NZ_JBXTEF010000052.1:0-13067 GCF_057495195.1 Cysteiniphilum sp.
TCTTGAAAAGAGGGGAATATAAAATCAACACTACCTAATTTCCCTCTTTGCAAGAGGGGTGGCAGCCGTAGGCTGACAGGGTGTTTTAAAAAGCATCGCTTTTTCTCAAATACGTAACTCTAATTACTATTTTTTAATCTGCATAGTAATTACAAACACATCACGATGCCCTGCTCCTGGTAATAAAGGAACAATTGGTGAGGCATAATGCGCATATTTGCGATCATTAAAGAGAAACATCTCACCCTCTTGTAGCACTTGATTAACGTGAATATGTTGATGATTGTTAATATCAACCAATAGCGAATTGCCACCCGTGACATTTTGCATATCAACACAAACCACGGTGACATAATCAAAGCCATCTTGATGCACACCCTCGGGAGCTGGTTTTCCCGTTACCTCATCATTGGTATATATGCGAATCTGATGAATACCAAAATGATAGTCATGCATTGGGAGCTTAGGATAAATGTATGGCATGATAACTTCTCTGGCAACTTTCTCAGCAATACCCGTCTCTATTAATGGGAAGTTACGGTCAATTCCACCTTGATATTTATTGAGTTTTTTTGATTGATGAAACACTTCACTATGCGGACTCACACTAATCTCACCCTGCAAAATATCACCCACAGCAAACGCACGATGGCGATAATTATCCCCCGATTTCATATTTGGGTCGCGCTTGAGCGTATTAAAAGACTGAGCAAATATCAGTTTTAAGTCACCAATAAGTGCAATCTGATATAACATTTCTTCGGCTTTTCTATTTGATCCTTTTGGCATATCTAATTCCACTTGATACATCTAAACCCTCCTTAACATAATTATATATTATACCGCCCATAAACTATTTTACGAACGGTATACAAATAAAGCAAAACTCCGTGCTTTACCAAACGTCGTTACTTACTACACCTTTTTTTGATACTAAGTGCAAGCATTTCAGTATTTAATTTACAGAGCACTATCTTTTTAATTTAATTTTCTCTACCATTGGCGCGTTTTAGCAATCATTTAACAGGAGTTTTCTTATGTTTTTCGCGCAATCTTATGGACTGGCGATTTTATTTTGTATTATCACAATGCTCTGCTGGGGATCTTGGGCAAATCTTCAAAAAGCAACAGGCAAACAATGGGCATTTCAATATTTCTATTGGGATTATGCCATTGGCGTGCTTTTGATTAGCTTTATTCTTGCCATCACTTTGGGTAACACCGGTAGCATTGGACGTGGATTTTTTACAGATCTAGCGCAAGCAAATACCAGTATGATTCTGCTTGCGCTTATCGGTGGTATTGTTTTTAATCTTGCCAATATCTTACTTGTTGCTGCAATTGATATTGCGGGCATGGCTGTGGCTTTCCCTGTTGCTATTGGCCTTGCCTTAGTGCTTGGCGTGATTCTTAATTATATTGCTAATCCGTTGGGTAATGCCTTAATTTTAGCCATTGGTGTCATTTGTGTCGCTATTGCCATTATCCTAGATGCCAAGGCATATAAGACACTCAAAGCACACTTAACACAATCAGCATTTAAAAAAGGGCTTATTATTGCACTGATCTCTGGCGCATTGATGGGTACATTTTATTATTTCGTTGCCGCATCGATGATTACCAACTTTCATACACCCGAAACTGGCAAGCTAACGCCCTATAGTGCTGCATTTATCTTTGCGATTGGTTTGTTTTTATCAAACTTCATTATCAACACATGGATGATGAAAAAGCCATTTATTGGCGAACCAATCAAAGGTTCTGGTTACTTTAAAGGAAGCTTTAGAGCACATATTTTTGGTATTCTAGGTGGTGCTATTTGGGGCTTAGGCACTGGCTTAAACTTTATTGCTGCGGGCACTGCAGGTCCTGCTATATCTTATGGTCTTGGTCAAGGGGCAACAATGATTGCTGCCCTTTGGGGTGTATTTATTTGGCGCGAGTTTAAACAGGCACCTCAATCAGCTAATAAGCTTTTATTGTGGATGTTTATCTTCTACTTTATTGGTTTGTTATTGATTATCTTTGCTAAAGCGTAACGAGCTAAAGTCAAAGCGATGAACGACCCAAAAAATAAAGATCTTTCTCACCTTTTAAGCATTGATATTAGCCATTTCCCAACGGCTAAATTACATGAGCATGATGAAGCACAATTAAGCTATATACAAAAAGGTGTGCTAAAGGTGATCGTCGCCCATAAAGTCTATATCGTGCCTGCAGGTTTTGCGATTTATATTCCACCAAAGATCACACATGGCATTGAGTGCGGACAGGATTTTGATGGCATCATGCTGTACTTTGATCAAAGCCTGCCACTATTACCCACTGCGGTTACCATTAGTAAGCCAGATGAGTTAATCAAGCAATTGATACTTAAAATCCATCAGCAAGATCAACAGGTGCCAGCTGTTTTTACCCAGGCACTATTGCAAGCAATGCATGATGATAAATCTGAGCCCAACTATGCTTTAAGCTTTCCAACACATCCTTTGCTGCGTGACTTAATCACTTATATCGATAAGCAGCTATCACAGCCAGTATCCATCGAGGTCGTTGCTCAAAAAGCACATCTGAGTGCTCGCCATTTATCACGTATTTTCAAGAAAGAAACGGGACTGTCATTTTCCTATTGGCTACAGCAGTACAAAATGCTCTATGCTTTGGTGCTGTTACCACAACATCAAAGTACATCCGTTGTTGCCAGAGCATTAGGTTATGATAGTGATAGTGCTTTTATTAGCACCTTTAAGAAATTCACACATGGCAAGCCACCCTCGTTTTTCTATTAAATTACTATTTATCAGACTGAAGTTATTTATAAACCAATCAATTGAAGGTATGATCAATATCATTGCCATTAACTGCTGTGATTAGACGCTAAAATGACTTTGTTTCGTGTCAGTCGGAATACGCCCCTGATTAAAAACTTTGAAAAATGGATTACTGAGGCAAAAAAGTTCAAAGAGATAGGTCAAATTTCAATTAAATATAGCCAACCAATCAAACGGATGTTTCATTTAACACTGCCTAATGAGCAACTGCTAAATTTTACATTTATTCGCACGCATAATGATTTAAAGCGCAATATCGTCACATTAGAGCCGATGTTAGCGCTAAAGTTTTACCGTCAAAATCTGCATATTGACGATCATATGCTCGATCGCAACCTCATCAATCCATTCTATGATCGTATTGAATTAATGAACCCCGCTTATCAGAAGGCATTTATTGCATTAACATCACCAAACAAGCCCTCGACACCTGTTGTTATTGAGCATGATCTGGATTTCTATAAAGATGCTTTTTGCTTTCAAATTGCCAATCCTAGCAATAAAGACTTTATCACCGGTGCATGGTTTGCAACGTTTCTGCAAATGGTTATCGCATTTTATAATTTTTATTCGCCACAACTCGAGCCCAATTTTCCAAGTTATGATACCCGAAGTACAATAACAGAGCATGGACAGGATGATCTTTTCCAAGACTTCATCACAATGCACGATCTAACACCCACACAGGGACAATACCTGAAATATTTAGTGTTTTCTTGGGAAAGTAAGCGCATTGCGACGCATTTATGTCGCTCTGAACGCACAGTTGAAAAAGTAATTGATGCCATCAAACTCAAGCTCAATTTACACTCCAAACAGGAGCTATGCACATTACTACAATGTTATTACATCAACTTAATTTCAGAACGTATAACTAACCGTCATTGAGCGTAGTTTAGTATACAGTTATCGCCTGATAAGCCATTTTGATCAGCGCTACAACTTTTGTTTAAATAGCCTGCCGCCTGATAGTAGGCATCATGAATCTGGTCATAACATACCAGTTTGGGATAAGTTGGGTCACTAGCAATACATGCTTTGACACCTTCTTTTGCTGTAGTGCTACAAGATAGCGCCTTTTTGCTGACAGCAAGTCCACCAAGATAGGCACCCCATCCTATATATGGCTTACTATTATGATCAAGAATATAAGCGCCAATATGCAACGAGTAAGGACAGTTATATTTAAGCGATACATCCACAGGTTTTTCAGCCTTAAGAATATTATTTAAATAATCTGCTAAAGCTTGTGCATGTTGAGAAGCATAAGCCTTTGTTGGATGCCCGCTACCTGAGCCATCACTTGGCAAGCGCGCATCAACAAAGCAACTTACTGTATTGCCGTTAAAGTGTAGATTTTGTGGTGTAGCACACGCCTGTCCTGCGATATTTTCCTCTGCTTGCCAATACCGCTGATACATTGGCATATAATCAGGACGAAAACCCCATAAATCCAAAACGATTTTAGCCTTTGGATTTAATACTTGCACTTTATCAACAAACTTCTGCAACGCTTGCTGATATGTGCTTTGATTGGCAATAAAGGTATCATTGGTGCCAAGGTTAATCACAACAATATTCGCGTTTTCACTCATTATTGGCTGATTGTGTTGATCCGTGTTATAGCTACTACTGTCATAGTATGTGAACATGGTCGAACTACCCCAATATGAACCGGGTGTTAACGATATTCCTGATAGCGCAATAAAGCTTGGATTAATATGCCAACCTTGTGCATTTAATCGCTCAATACTTTGAAAGGCATAAGAGATCGCAATATTAGCATAGCCGATATTACCACTTGCACCCCCATCATTATTACTATCTTGTAATCCTGCAGTGATCGAGTCACCATAAAATATAATTTTCTTTAAATCACTATATTTTTCAACTAATTCAGTATTATTTAGCGTTATCGATTGCACATAAAACGGAGAGTAGAAAAATGGCGCCTGCTTTGTATCTGACTCATTTAATTGAACCAACTTGATATTATGCGCGTTGGATAAATCTAGTGTTGGATCGAGACTTAAATCAATATCAATATCCGTCGTTAATGTCTTACCAAGCTTAATAGCACTGCTAGGTATTTCTACTATTGATGTGCGCGCAACTTTCGCTAGCTTATTATCAATATAGACATTAAACCATGTTTCATTAGGATTACTCGGGGTAACTTTAGCAAGCTTAATCACTATCTTGGCGTCATGCTTAAGTACTTTAATATTAAAAGATACCGTGCTTCCCGACCAGTTCATCGCGACTCTATCATCAATAAGCTCATGATTACTGCGCCCTAAATACATGATATTAGGATTATTACCTAAAATCGTCTGACTACTTGCAAAGCCCATGCCACTTAAGCTCGCAAGCCCCCATATCATTGCATATTTTATCTTACTACTTCCTTGCATACTAAAGCCTCTTATTGGATTATTTTCACACAACCCAATATCCATAAATCCACAGCTTGTGCATAGGGTAATGGCTACCCTATTTGCTATTTTTTTCTATTTTTCCTTTTTTGCCTTTCTTCCATGCAATTGTTGGCTGAGCGCTAGTCGAAGCCATCTCTTATCAGCACCCCCCCTTCGACTTCGCTCAGGGAACGAGAAATAGTACTGATAGGTGACTATAGTTTCATCTCAGCAATTTTTACTTTCCATTCTTTAGGACCTGTTTGATGAACTGAAGTCCCTTGACTGTCAACGGCAACGGTCACTGGCATATCTTCCACTTCAAACTCATAGATGGCTTCCATGCCCAGATCTTCAAATCCAACCACTTTGGCCTTACGAATCGATTTAGAGATCAGATAAGCTGCGCCACCAACGGCCATCAAGTAAACTGCCTTATGCTTTTTGATTGAATCAATCGTTGACTGACCACGCTCGGCTTTACCCACCATGCCGGCAATACCGACTTCACTTAGCATAAAATCGGTAAACTTATCCATGCGTGTTGCCGTTGTCGGACCCGCGGGACCAACTATCTCATCACCCACAGGGTCAACTGGACCCACATAATAGATAAATTTACCCTTTAGCTCCACTGGTAATGACTCACCATTTTTAACCATATCCATAATGCGCTTATGTGCGGCATCACGTCCCGTTAATAACTTACCATTTAATAGTAAGGTCTCACCTGGGTTTAGATTTTCAATATCAGCTTGTGTTAGCGTATTTAAATCCACGCGGCGCACTTGTGACTTATCAGTTTCGGTAATTTCAGGCCAATCTTCTAATTTTGGTACAGGCAACTTAGCAACACCTGAACCATCTAGAGTGAAATGAACATGACGCGTTGCGGCACAATTTGGAATGAGCGCTACAGGTTTACATGCTGCATGTGTTGGATATTCATGAATTTTGACATCAAGTACCGTTGTCAAACCACCCAAGCCTTGTGCGCCAATGCCTAGATCATTGATTTTGTGATAAAGCTCAACACGCAACTTCTCAAGTTCCGTTTGCGCACCACGCTCAAGAATCTCATGCATATCAATCTCTTCACCTAATGATTCTTTAGCTAGTAGCATCGCTTTTTCCGCTGTACCACCAATACCAATACCAATAATACCTGGCGGACACCAACCTGCCCCCATTGTTGGCAACATCTCAAGCACCCAATCAACGATACTATCACTTGGATTTAAGACTTTAAACTTTGATTTAAATTCAGAACCACCGCCTTTAGCTGCTAATTCAACCTCGATATTAGATCCTGCCACCATATCAATATGTACAATCGCAGGCGTATTGTCTTTGGTATTTTTACGCGCACCATGCGGTGGATTGACCATGGATGCACGAAGCGGATTATCGGCATTTAAATACGCACGACGCACACCTTCATTAACAAGTTCAGTAATCGTGCGATCAGTGCGATCAAGCTTTGCCTCCATTCCGACTTTAACAAAGGCGCAAACCATACCGGTATCCTGACAAATTGGGCGATGACCATAAGCCGCCATGCGTGAGTTTATCAAAATCTGTCCAATTGCATCTTTTGCGGGTTTTGACGCTTCATGCTCGTAAGCGCGATACATCGCTTGCACAAAATCTTTAGGGTGATAATAAGAAATAAATTGCAATCCATCGGCAACACTTTGAATAAAATCTTCTACTTTAATAACTGACATCTAAAATGACTCTATTGATTAAACTTCGGCGCATTTTAACAAGGATTCATACCGCTCGTAAAGGCACCGTCAACGTAATCTGATGCCTCCTCAATTTGTCACACACTTTAACACTTATAAAACATTAGCTGAGTTGTGTCCATCTTTTTACAACATCGTTATAAACCTGTTGCAAATTGACTTGTGCATAATTCTGATCATGGGAAATATCAAGCGCATAACCAAAGCAATGTTTGCAATAATTTGTATTTCCATACTTTTCGTCTCCATTCATGCTTTTGGTGTAATAAATATAAGATTTATTCTCACCAAAATAATTTTTCATCTGCGAAAATGCTTTTTGAACATATCCTGTTTCTGATAATGCGTTTTCATCTCCACCAGCTGTTTCATATCCATCTGTCAGTACTACAAAAAAGTTACTTGTATCTGGGGATAATGTATGGCTGTTAATTGATTGAAGTGCCAGCATTATAGCAGAACTAATATCACTTAAACCTGGAGAAAAAGAGGGCTCATCATCTTGATTATTTTCATACTCTTGTAAATTAAACCACTCATAGGTAAAAGGGGAATCTGAACTAGTTTCAGTAAATAGTTCAGGGTTAAAAAATGACTTGCTATTTATAATTGATTGAATATACGCCAGTGAATACACATTTAAGCCATAAAGCTTATTATTTGCTGACATTTTTTCATTAAATTTGACGACTCTAATGTCAATATAATTGCTATCACTTGGCGAAGATAATCCTGTTTCTACTAGTGAGGTCAAGATATGATTAACCATTTCTTTCGAATCAGCAAAATAAATCTCCGTTGTTGACTCTGATGAATCAAGTAGAAAATAAATATTAAGATGAGGGTGAGGCATTTGATAAGGTTTTAAAAATAAATAATTATTACTTAAAGGTGTTCCATCGTCTGCTTCTGCAACGATATAAAGAGGATCTCCTTTCTTTAAATACTGTTCATTTACTTTAAAAGAAAAATTACACATACTTTTCACACTAACACTACATTGCTCTCCACTTAATATTGTTATGGCATCAGTGTTACTGGCTTTTATGGATACTGTGTGAGTATTTCTTTTCGTTATCAAGTTTAGTGACATATAGATAGGCAAAGTACGTATGGGTACTGGAATTGGCTTTTGTGAACTTGATATTGCCTCTTGCGAATTTTTATATGACCACTGCACTTCATTTAATGATAATGTCGTAATCGGATCTGCCGCATATAAAATATTAACGCTTAAAATTGTAATTAATAAAAATATAATTTTCATATTTCCCCCATTTTAGATATATGATTATTTGTGATTTTTTTAAAGTATTCCCTCTTTCTATATTTGACTATTTCTACCAAAATAAAAACAATAGCTTTCAAAGTTCTCTTGTCTTTTGAAGTGATCAAATATGACTGGTCTATAACTAAATAAACTATAAAATGCTCGATGATACAACTTAATTACCGAGGAAGGGTAACTGGCAAGAAATCTTTGTAAAACATCCTTCGCGCTATTATTGCTAATCGGAAATTCAAGATGATCAAGATCAGCCACTCCAGTCGGCATATATGCTTTATTATATCGCATTTGGTTTGAATAAATCGTCATTGACAAAGGTCTATAGCCTCCAGCAACAGAATAAAAGTCAACGTCACTAGAAAAGTTAAAACTTGTATCAGGAAGATCAGTTTGCGCATAAATATATTTTGAACTCATACAATCACTATATGCCCTAGATCCAAAATTGACACCCGCAGCATACCAAACAGATAGTGGCGGATTTTCATCCTGATTTAAAAAATCAGTCAGCTTACCACTTACTATTTTGATCATTCTTTTCCCTCCTGCACTCAAGACAGCTGATACATTATTTGAAACCTCTGGCAAAGCCCACACTGCAACATCTATAGCAACGTATTTTGTCTCAGTTTGACTACTAATCTGTAAATTTAGCTTTACGTCCCTCTTACTTCCCAATGCTAATTTCACTGCATCTGCTTTAATTGATATATATTCTCCAGGTAAAACTTCTATCTCTTGGTTTGCTCTGATCGTATCAACACCTCTTACTATTTTAAGAGCTGTTGCTCCAGTTTGGGTAAATGATAATTTATATGGTCCTCGTCCACCTGAAAATTGTAATGCAATCTTTCCAAAATGAGTCAAATCAACACTGCTATCATCGCCAATGTTGGCATCAGGAATATCTATGGACTTTGGCATACTACCAATTATTAAAGGTAAGACGAAGTGGGCAGTATCATTCACTTTGTTTCTAATAGTGATCCCATTGTACTTAACATTGCTGACCAAACTGTCACCACTTTTCGCACTCGTTAAATTGAGTTGATAAATACCACCCCCCAATGAAGCAATTACACCATGATTCAGATTAGTCCCTGAAATTGGCGCTACTGTATAGCTAAATTTACTGGTATCAAGCCCTGTCACGGGATTATCATATTGATCATGAACGATCAATGTTACTGGTACAGGGTGACCATTATCAGCAGGTTGACTAACTGAGCTTACCTCATAAGTTGAATGAGATGAACTTGCTGCTCCTGCTACAAAAGTTACATTTTGTGCTGTGCCTACAGGATTGTTACTATAAGTTGCCGTAACTGAAACCGTTTGAGCTTTGTGACTTGTAAAATCATACTTAATTAAATTCCCAATAATATATTTACCCTTCAATTCAAAAATATCTATATTAGGTGAGACATTAAATACTATTTTTGCTAAATCACTTACTGTTGGTGTAATTACATTACCATACTGATCTTGTAATTGTATTGTTGCTACCACGGCATCACCAACTGGCAGCATATGCTGATCAACTGTAAACGTTGAGCGAGTATAATCAGAAAAATCCCCACGGGTATTAAAATGGACTATTATTGGACTATTATTTACTACTTGAGATTGATACATAGCTTTAATGGTTACAGGCTCTGCTGTGGTGTCTGTTAGTGCTATTTCTACGCAATGTGTTAATGAATTATAATGTTTAGCTGTAACCACCGTTGCATGACCACTTACACTTACTAGCAAAAATGCAAAATCATTTAGTTGTGGTGCCTTTGTGATGATATTACCATTTCGATCTTTTAATTGAATACTTGCGATAATTGGCTTACCAACATCTTGCTGCAACTGATTTACGGATAGTTCTGAATTGATCGCATTAATACTGCCTGCAGCAAAATGAGCAATATTATTCTTTTTATATGGAATTTCAACACCATCGAGTTTCATGTGACTTACTTGGCTATCACCTGCCTTAGTACTTGCTAGTGTAAACTTATACTCTCCAGGCTTACCTATTATATTTTCAAGCTTACTTTTCAAAAGAGACACCCCTAAAATATCAGCAACTTGATAACTTAAAGCACCAGAATCCAAATTAGCAATAGGTTGGTCATGTTTATCATGCAAGGTAATATAAACGGGCACTGTAGCAACACCATCTGCAGCTTTTACATTGTTATCTACTGTAAAACTAGAATATGTTAAATCAACTTGACTTCTAAATGTATAGTTATCATTTGCTAACACAGGAATACTGATATTGCCAATATTAAAACTAAGCCTACCCTGTGCATTTACTTTACTATATAAATAAGCAGTATAAACACCATCCCCATCAGAATCCGTCAATAAAGACCCAAATGATGCATTCTTTTCAGATGAGGTATAAGAAATTATTTTAGGGTCAACAACCACTGGATGACCATTGGCGTCATATAAACCTACTTTTACTAATAGCTTATCTTTCCCATCTGCAAGTGCAACCCTGTTTTCCACATTAAAGTAAGAATTCACTTTATTTACCAAGGGAACAAAGTGAGCAACATCATTGCGCTTTGTTGCCATATCATCATGATTTACACCAATTTTAACAGCTATCTTGTAATTATTTGCCAATAACGTACTTATTGGTAATTCATAATGCCCATCTTTAAACTTTAGCTCTCCTAAGTTTAAAGAAACCCCTTTATCATTTGCGATGCTCACAAGCTTACGATCATAATTTGAAATGACTTGGTTCTTACTATCACGTATATAGAGTTTTAACAATGCGCTATCTTTGTTATCTGCTGCATGCAATAATGAGTCTACTTCAAAGTATGATTGTTTTGCACTTGCAGTCAAAAAAGTTATTTCTTTTTGATCTATGGCAACCTTACCAAAAGCATCCGTTGCTGTTAGTTCTACTGTATAGGTTCTTGCGATTGGTGTTGTATAACTCGCTAATATTTCATCCGCATGTTTTAATTGACCTTCATTATTATTTGCCAATACCTGTTTATTTAATTTATTTAATGTTGTTTTAGGAGTAACATTCCAATGCACCTTAAATGGAGCAACTCCTCCATTTAAATGGGCAGTAAAAAACTCTTCTCCATTAATTGGTTGTACGCCGCTATCAGCCAGCTCAATCTTTGCTGAAAATGAAACTGGCACGACATGCACAACAACTTGATCACTTATTTGTCCAATTGAATTAAATGCATGTAGTGAAATGGTATAGTCATTTTGCCCCATTATATTATATGGCGGCGCAATAAAATGAATATTCCTAGGTGGCGTTTTACTTTCTTTAGTATCACCTGTGACTCCTAACTCATCAAATGTTAAAGGTGTACTACCCCAGTAATAAGTCATATTACTACCATCACGCGCTATAGTCTTGGCGTTTATTGTGACATTGCTACCTTCCTTAACAGTAATTTCTTTAGGTGATAAAGTAATTAATGGTAGTTTATAATGCTCAAGAATAATTTGATTTTCTCTTTTAACTAAGTCATATAAATGTTCTGAAAATGCCTTTTGTGTTTCAGGTTTCCAATTAAATCTAAGCTGCTTATCAAGCGATTCACTAAAATTGATATCAAACCCTATCTTATATTCTAAATTAGATTGTCCGTTGTTGACACCTTGTGCTCTATCAATCTCAACATCAAGCAAGTCATTTGGATGATAACTTAAATCATAATTATAAGTTGTTGGATTATCTGCTACCTCATTAACTTCATTAGGATCAATTGCATTAATGCTGTGCCCGTACCATTTCACATAGGAAGCGCCAAGCTTAATTTGTGGGTACCAAGGAATTTGACCACTTATACCTACATCAAAGCCATTTGCTGTCCTTTCCATAATTGTATTATCAAAAGGCGTATGATGCCAATCTGAGATACGCTGATATTGGTTTGAATATAAACTAAGATAAGGCGATTTAATTTCCTCGCCTATACTAAAACGACTATTATTGCCTGAAAAATCATAGTCAAAAAAACCATTAACGCCAATAATGATATTCGCATTGGAAAACAAATGCCGATAGCCAACACCTACATTTGTGGTAGGGCGATGACTTGATGAATCATTTGTATAGCTTCCATTAAATTGAGCAAATATCATATCTAAAGTTGAGCGATATATTTGCCCTAGTGTATTGGCTTTTAATGAATACTGACTTAAGTCATAACTATATTGTGGCTGAATTTTCAATCTTTTTAAGAATGGGAAGCCTGTTTGGTTAATTTTTTGATTTGCTTTAGTGAGTAATGCTTGGCTTTTTTGCAAAGGGTAATTTTTAATTTTTTCAATATACTTATCTTTTACCGCATCTTTCGTACTAGAGTATCCATTTTCTTGTATATTGCTAGAGATTTCTTTAAGCTCATTGGCAAATTGGGTTTGAGAGACTAAAGTATAATTTGAAATTTCTTTGCTATTTAAACTCCAGCCAACAGTAAAGAAAAAAATAAAAAAAACATGTAAAAGGCAAAATAACTTCCTCATTTTAAAAAAACCTATTTTATTTATATTGGTCGCAACTCAATTTTCAGCATAGAAATCAGCCATTCTCATTACGCAAAATCTGACAAATTGAACTTTAAAAGCAGGTAAATATTCACCTGCTTTTATGTTATTACTGGAGTTACATACTTTAAAAAAACTATGATGTTATAAACACCCCGTCAGCCTGCGGCTGCCACCCCTCTTGCAAAGCATAGGTTTATAGGGATCTTTTCTATTCATTTAATTCTTCTCCTTGTAAAGTCTGAAAGCT
>NZ_JBXTEF010000053.1:0-14553 GCF_057495195.1 Cysteiniphilum sp.
ATTAACACAATAAATTATGGATTGGCAACTCGTAAACTTTATTTTTGATTATTATTCAACCCTTGATTCGCATTTTAATTTCTTTGATAATATCTTCACACCGAAAAAACCGTAATGTAATCAACAATCTCTGGATAATATTGCTGGCAAAACGCTAATAAATCTTTCTTTGTTGGCTGTACTGCAATAATTGTTTCACGGTATGCACCGTAGTGCATTTTGGGCAAAGCCTGATTGGCTTTAAGATTCTTCTTATCATTTTTTATATATCTAGCCGTGTATTCTTTTTCAAACACCGTCCTTTCATTATGCTTTTCAGCATACCCTAATGCCTTATGCGGAAACTCGCCCTGATCCAATGCTTCTTTAATATAATGTGCAATAATATCTTTAATCGCTGCCGTCTTTGGTGGGTTTGCCAAATCATCACCTATTGAGTACTTAGAGTAAATACCATCTATGGCTTTGATTTGATTATATTCATTGGTAAAGCTACGGCGCATGTTTGAACCAAAATGGATGCTATAAGTACTAATAAAACCATCATAGATAATATGTTCCAAAAATGGCAATAATATAAAGTTCACCTGATAAGGCAAACTATGCTTTGGAAAAAAATCTTCTAAGCTATGGCTAATTCCCTTAATGCCATATAATCTAGTGCCTTTATTTGCGCCTAGTGATGCCATCACCACCGAGTGATCACGTAAATGCTTCATGAGAAAGCAATCAGTCACCAACTTACCTCGCCACTGACGGATAACGTCTAGATCTTCTTCCTTAAAGTTATATGGGTTTCTATCACAGAACTCTTCTATATTGGCTGCCGCATACATTTTATCTCTTATCGAAGGAATAGCGCCTTGCAATTCATCATGACTTAAGTCCTGAAAATCTTCCACGGATTTTAACCTAGAATTAATAGCATATTTTTTGTTGGTGAAATCCATTAAAGATCGGTGAAGTTTAAAAAAATATTCTGCTTCATGTGATAAAAGTTGACTCATTGCCGTTGTCCTTATTTTTTGCCTTCATAATACAAATCCACCTAAGTTAAACCTAAATCCCCCTCACCCGCGCAGCTTACGCTACGCGACCTCTCCCTCAAAGGGCTAGGTAAAAATAGTTCAACTCATACCGCCCACAAATCATTTTACGCGCGGTATATTCTTCAGTTAGTTACATACCATACCTCTCACTTTTAGCAATGCCTATTAACAAACCAATAAATTCTAACACTTTACTTTTAATTTTCAGTCAAATCGTTAATATATTTTCACCTCTAGTCAACCCCTTTAACATATATGGCAATTCATAAAATCAAAGGTTATGTTATTTTCGTTGTGGTGCTAAGCGCCTTTTTACTATTTTATAAATATATTATGCAGGTTTTCCCAGGCCTTATTGCCAATGACATTATGTCGTCTTTTAGCATCTCTCCAGCTGAAGCAGGGTCGTTAGTTGCTATTACCTTTTGGACCATTGTTATTACCCAATTATTCTCAGGGGTGATTTTGGATAAATTTGGTTTTCGCATCATTAGCTCACTATCATTGGTGAGCTCAGCATTCGGGCTTCTGGTATTTATTTATGGCGCTAATCACGGTGATTTATGGCTTGGCTATCTTGGGCGCATTATGATTGGCGTTGGCATTTCCTTTGCTACGGTTAGTTATATCAAAGCAGTTTCAGTATGGTTCTCCCCGCGACGCTTTGCCTTCGTTTCAAGCTTCTTGGCAACTGCAGCGATGCTAGGTGCGATCATTGGGCAAGCACCATTATCTTATTTGATCTCACATACAGGCTCTTGGCAAAAGGCATTGGTAATCTGCGCTTTTATTGGGCTTATTGGTGCACTTTTATATTTTCTCATCGTCCGTGATCATAACCCTAAACAAAAAAACATCTCCACCAAGGACAGCAGTCTTGAGTGGGTATCAATAAAAACAGTACTGTTCAATCGCAATAACTGGCTATTAACCTTTTATTCAGGCTTAAGCTTCACAGCGATTGACGCCTTTGCCGGCCTTTGGGGTAACAACTATTTTCGTGAGCAATATGGTGTGTCAACTGAGCATGCAGCAGGCATGATTTCGATGATCTTCCTTGGTATGGCTATTGGTTCACCAATTATTGGCAAACTATCAGAACACTATAACACCAAGCGTTTAATGCTAGGCTTCCATGTTATAGCCACCATTAGCCTTGCGCTTGTTCTCACAGTAAAAACCACACCACTAACCGCCTCTATCTGCTTATTTATCTTTGGTTTCTCACTCGGCATTTATATGCTGAGCTTTGCCATTGGTCGACGCATTAACCCTATCGTTGTAACTGCTACTGTTGCTGCTTTAATCAACACGGGCGAGCCTATCTTTGGCGCGATTTTCGATCCTCTTATTGGTTATTTTCTTGAGCTTACATGGCAGGGTAATTACATCAATAGCGCTGGACAAATTGTGCAGTATGCACAAGGTTTGGCACCCGCTAATGCTATCAAACACTTCGATGTTTCTTCTTACCATATGGCATTCTCCATTTTGACACTCAGCATGATTCTGTCTTTTGTCTTATTATGCTTTGTTAAAGATAACAACGAAGCACAAAGTGATGATGTCTAACACTAATAAAAACATTTTCTGATACGTTATTTCTGCTATGATGGTGCGCATTGCCATGATAGACAAGAATGCAAGACGCAATGAAACCAACAATCAAAGCTAGCCATTTATTTTGGATCTTTTTCCTCACTTACGCATTTTTATGGACGCTCGCGCCGTCAATTATGCGCTTTGTCACACCAATGGATGCCACCGAAGGGGCAATGTGGGCGCATACGCTGCAATGGGGCTATCCACGCGACCCTTGGTTAAATGCGCTATTAACTAAGGTCGCACTCTTGATTAGCGGCAACCATGATTGGAGTGTTTATTTATTCTCTCAACTGATGGCGCTTATTGCATTTTGGTCAATTTGGCGCTTGGGACGATTGATCTTTAAAAATGATTATTTAGCACTATTTGCTGCCATTATTCTTATTGCCATTCAATACTATAACTTAGCGATTATTGACTTTAATGACAATGCCTGTGAGCTTGGACTTTGGCCGTTAATGGCTTTATATTTTTATCGCAGCACCACCACAAATCGCCTGAAGCATTGGGTACTACTTGGCATCATCTCAGGTCTTGCGATGATGGCGAAATACTATACTGCTGTACCCTTAGTTACTATGCTGCTTTTTATCCTTTTTGAAAAATCACTCCATCGCCACTTAATTAACTGGAAGCTTTATCTAAGCTTAACCATCTTAATTGTTATTTGTATTCCTCATATCATGTGGCTTATGAACTATGGTTTTATAACGATTCACTACTCAATGGATAAAGTTGATAGCCATATTCATGAAAGCGTATTGCAAAGACACTTTGTCTATGCGCTACATTTCTTTTTCGCACAAATTGGAACGTTCATGGGCGCTGTTGCCTTATTTTTATTTGGTTTTGCAGGTAAAACCCAAAATAAACCAACGCTCAATAGTAAAACAAACATTGACACCTTTAACGCCAAATTCTTGTTTTTAGTTGGGTTTGGCCCGACACTTGTTACCGTGCTTATTTCAATCATTGGCGGTTGGAATATCCATACGATGTGGGGCATCCCATTGTTAAGCTTATGGAGCCTTATCCTCATTGCACTAACCAAACCTGTTTTAACCATGAGCAAACTCAAACGCCTTATTGCTATGGCCAGTTTTATTACCCTTTTGTTACTTATAGGCTATAGTGTTTCATTATCTCGCAGTAAAACCAGTAGCGCCAATTATCCGGCACGCGAAATCGCACAAATCGTCACCAATGAATGGCACCAACGTTATAACACCAAGCTTGAATATATAGCGGGCTTTAATAAACCGATTAGCTATATCACCCGCTATTCCAAAGACCATCCAATGGCGCTTATTGCTTTTGATCCTAAACTTAATCCTGCACTTGATATGCATGACTTACGCTTGAAAGGCGCGGTGTTTATTTTGGTGCCACAAATGGAAGGCACTACTACATTTCCAAAAGAGGTATTAGCACAATACCCTGATTTAGTAATCACACCTTATCAAGAAATCCCTTGGAAACGTGCCAAGACCAATCAACAACCGATGCGCTTTCAAATCGCTTTTTTACCACCAAAGCCATAGTGTGACCATATGACTTTACGCGACAGTTATCTAAATTATCTCAATACACATCACTACAATGAAGACCCATTGCAATTACAAGCAATTGACTATTTACAGCAAGTCATTGCGCAAGTTAAGGAGCAAGTCTCAATAAAATCTAAGACCTGGCGCTTATTTAAAAAGAAGCCTGACCCAATCAAAGGCTTATACATGTGGGGTGGCGTTGGTCGCGGTAAAACTTTTATCATGGATTTATTCTATGATGCGCTAACTATTGATAATAAAACGCGCTTGCACTTTAATCACTTCATGCAACAGGTACACCAATCATTGCGTAGCTTTCAAGGTCAAAATAATCCTTTACAAAAAGTCGCTCATAATATTGCTGATCAATATAGCGTAATTTGTTTTGATGAATTTTTTGTCGAAGACATTGCAGATGCGATGATTTTAGGTGGTCTTTTCACACAATTATTTGAACTTGGCATTACCCTTATCGCCACTTCAAACATCCCCCCTCAACGTCTTTACCAAGGTGGCTTACAACGCGAGCTTTTCTTACCGGCAATTGACTGCCTTATCAAGCATGTCACCGTTCTTAATCTTGATTCCGGCACTGATTACAGACAACTAACACAAGCGCATAATCAAAACTACTTCTACCCCTTACCAGAAGCCACACTTGATCTTGCCAATCGCTTTAAACAAAGCGCATCAACTCATGTAATGCATGATACTGAAATCATCCTTGAAGATCGTCTTGTTAAAGTCAAAGCCGTTGATGAAAATGCTATTTGGTTTGATTTCTTTAGTATTTGCGGTGATGGTCGCGGTGTGAGTGACTATATCGCCCTTGCCAAACGTTTTGATACCATCTATATCAGTGATATGCCCATATTAACGATAAAATATGAAAGTGAGACCAGACGTTTTATCGCCATGATCGATGAGTTTTATGATGAAGATAAACACGTTATTATCGCAGCGGATGCTGACTTTAATGACATCTATCAAGGTGAAAAACTTAAATTTGAATTTGAACGTACTAAAAGCAGATTATACGAGATGCAGCAACAGCATCAGCAAAGAACAAACACACGTAAAACTACGCTTGTCTTTTTAAATGAATCTTATTAGAATCGTCCACTTCAAATTTAAACAGACAATTAAATGAACATTAAAAGAATAATTTCAACCCTATTCATTTTAGTAACGATCACACTTTTTAGTGGTTGCGCTGCAATTGGTACTGCCGTTAGTCATCGTAACTTAGAAACCCAAACGCTTATGAGCAATAGTGTCTTTTTGTCACCTGAATCTGTTGATTTAAAGCCAACAATATTTATCATGCTAACCAATACCACAGATCACCCAGATTTCTCTATTAAAAGCGCTTTATTAAAGCGTCTTGAATCGAAGGGTTACACTATTGTTAATCATCCACAACAAGCTTCTTTTATTTTGCAAGTCAACATTCTACAAGTCGGTCAAAAAAGCAAAACCGCAGCACAAGAGATGATGTCTGAAGGCTATGGTGGTGCATTAGAGGGTGTAGTATCCGGCGTTGCTATTGCTGCCACAGGTGGTGCAAATGTCGTTGTTGGCGGTGTTGCAGGTGGTGTTGCCACATCAGTGACAGATAATTTTGTCAAAGACGTAACCTATACGGTGATTAGTGACATTAAGCTCAGTCAAAAATTCAAAGACAATACAATCACAGATAAAACAAGAATTCTTAGCATGGCAAATCGTGTAAATCTAGCATTTGATAGCGCTAAACCACTACTTGTCACTGGTTTATCTGACGCCATTTCAGGATTATTTATCCAACAAACCACAGCCTAGGAAATCACATGCGATATTTATCAGCAACCCTAAGCCTTATTATATCTTTGCTTCTGCTAACAGGCTGCGCTCATCAACCGATTGGCAGCGGCCCTGTTCTCAATAGCATGAAAGTCGAGAAAAAAGACGTCTTGCACGCGGTTGGCCATGATTCAACCGTTATTGGTACGATTGGCGCAGGTGCCGGCGCAGTGACTGGAGCAATTGTTGGCATTGGTTTAACCATTGTAACCTTTGGTTTAGCAGCACCTTTGATTCCTGTAACAACCTTAGCAGGAGGCGCTGGAGGTGCCGCCATTGGTGCTGGCAGTGGCGCTATTTACGGCTATGCCAAAAACCATGACCAATACTTGTACAGCTATCTTGTAGAAAATAAAAGTGATGGCAAAAAATACCTTATTCACCAATATGACAAGAACCAAATTGCTCAAGGTCAATTAGTTAATATCTATCATGATAAGGGTGATATATTTTATATTCGAGAAATCAAAAAAGCCTAAGTAAATACGACCATAACTAAGGACTAAACCACTTCTTTTGTTTGTAACACTTGGTTGTAAAGCATATCTTTGACACGGCGACGCTGCTTTTTAAGATTTGTTAACTCATTATCTGTTACTGCTTCTTGATTGGCTTCAATTCTAAATATTTCCTTATCAAGCGCTTCATATTCATTAAATAGTTTGTGAAAGTGATTATCCGTTTCTTTTAAATTATGGATTGTTTCAGCATACTCTGGAAACTCTTTAACTAGCGGGTGGTGTTCTAACATTATTGACTCCTACATTTATGATTAATATTACAAACTTCCAGTTTGAGTCTAACAATCATAAAACTAGGCGTCATGCACGCTTATAGCAAAAAATATCAATAGATCCAAAAACAATGATCTATGTCATCTTTTTATATATTTTTTAGTGGTAAAAATAAACGACGAGCTTCCGAGTGAAACTCCCTAAAATCAAACTGTTTATAAAAAGATACCGCTTTTTCATCAATTGCATCCACAACCATGGCATAAATAAAAAATCACAAAAAAATGCAAATCCTAATTGACAGTCTTTAAAAATTTCTGTTAGCTTAAGTTCAAGTTGTTAATTTTTTCGTGAAGACATTATGCTTAAATACGCTTGTTACAAACGAATGATGATGCCCAACCTAGGCGCTGTTGTCGAGGTTGGGTTTAAGTCGTTTGCTTAAGCGCGAACAAGCGATTTAAACACCAATTCCAGTGCCTAGGATTTTAAAGGCACTGGCTCCTTGCCAGCGACCCCAAGCGCGAAAAATAGCTTCAAGAGGTTCAACATGGCAAATCAATTTACAAATGA
The DNA here is from genome assembly GCF_057495195.1 of Cysteiniphilum sp. Lineage (NCBI taxonomy): Bacteria > Pseudomonadati > Pseudomonadota > Gammaproteobacteria > Thiotrichales > Fastidiosibacteraceae > Cysteiniphilum > Cysteiniphilum sp. The sequence continues at coordinate 7,351 of NZ_JBXTEF010000053.1, forward strand.
GCAGCACTTCACCACACAATGCATCCATTCAGGCATCCAAGCAGATCCAAATAATGGCGCTTTATTAACACCTATCTTCCAAACAACTACATATCAACAACAAAGTGTAGGCAATCACCAAGGGCACACTTACAGCCGTTCATCTAATCCTACGGTGAGCGTATTAGAAGAGAAGCTTGCCAAGCTTGAAAAAGCACCAAGTAGCGCATGCTTTGCCACAGGCATGGCGGCTATTAGCGCACTTGCTTGCACTTTACTCAAAGCGGGTGATCATGTCGTCTGTTCTGATGTTGTCTATGGTGGCACCGTACGCTTATTCAATGAAGTACTTAAAAAATTTGGCGTTGAGGTAAGCTATGTTGATAGTAGCAACCCACAAAATGTCAAACATGCGATTACTGATAATACCCAATTAATCTTAATTGAAACACCCGCTAATCCAACGCTTAAATTAACTGACATCAAAGCAATCGCTGATATTGCTAATGCACATAATATTCTATTGGCAGTGGATAACACTTTCTTGACGGCGGCACTGCAAAAACCACTTGATCTAGGGGCAGATATTAGTATCTATTCGACCACCAAATACATTGATGGGCACAACGCGACTGTTGGTGGTGCGTTAATCGCTAAAGATGAAGCGATTAACGAGCGCTTTCGATATACCCGCAACTGCTTAGGATCAATTCAAAAACCCTTTGAGGCATGGCTTGTTTTACAAGGCATTAAGACATTACCACTTCGTTTGAAACAACACTCTGACAATGCCTTAGCAGTAGCGCGTTTTCTGGCAACACACGAGGCAGTTAAAAGCGTTTACTATCCTGGTTTAAATAGCTTCCCACAGCATGCACTAGCTGAAAAGCAACACCTAGGCGCACACGGTGGAATGCTCGCCTTTGAGCTTAAAGGTGATATTCAAAATGGAATAAACTTTATTAATTCGGTTAAGCTCTGCGCGTTAGCTGAGAATCTCGGTGCGATTGAAACTTTAATCACCCATCCAGCGACGATGACGCATGGTCCAATTGCCGCAGAAGAGCGCAAACGCCTTGGCATTCATGATGGTTTAATTCGATTATCTGTTGGCTTAGAAGATCCATTTGATATCATTCAGGACCTAGATCAAGCATTAGCTGCTGCCACCGAACAACAAAGTAAGCAAAATAAGCAAAACAAACAAAAGGTATCTTAATCATGACACAATATCGCTGTAGTAGTTTTCAAGCCGAAGTCGTTGTGCTTAAGTTTGGCAGCTCCATTCTTGAATCTCTTGATCACGTCCAAGACGCTGCTTTTGAAGTAAAACGCTTTGTAGATCAAGGCTATAAAGTTATTGCAGTTGTCTCGGCTATTGGCAACACTACCGATGCTTTAGAAGGTAATCAAAATGCATTTAATCTAAGCAACAATCAAACCAGTGCCAAAGCGCGTGCTTTATTGCTATCCACGGGTGAACTACAATCTGTCGCATATCTGACACAAGCACTACTACAGCAAGGAGTCCAAGGCAATTTCATCACCAACCCAATCGTTGCTGAAGGTGATTATGCCAACGCCACTCCACTTCATATCAATCAATCATTATTTCATGAGCTATTAAACACACAACAAGCCATCGTTGTACCGGGTTTCATTGCCGAGAATAAAGACAATGAACCTTGCCTTTTAGGGCGAGGTGGTTCGGATTTAACAGCCCTTTTTATTGCGCATCAATTGCAAGCCAAGCGTTGTATTTTACTAAAAGATGTTGATGGCGTTTATCATTTAGACCCCAATAAATTTGAAGATGCTATTCGCTACGAGACACTCACCTATGACTGCGCAAAAGAAAAAGCAACACAAGTCATTCAACCGCAAGCGATTACTTGGGCTAAAGCGCATTGCTTAACATTTCAAATTGGCAAACTCAATGGCAATAATTACACAACCGTTGGCACATTAGAAACAAGACAAGCCGCTCAATTGTCACGTCAAGTTAATATTTATGAGGTTGCATAATATGGATCAGTGGACGCGCCTTATTCATCCAGAAATTGACAATAACGACCCATATCACGCCAACAGTTTACCGATCTATCAAACGGCTACGTTCGCCCAAGATGATGCTGAGCATCCTGCTAACCACTATGATTACTCAAGAAGTGGCAATCCGACACGCGCGTACCTTGAAGCTTACATTGCTAAGCTTGAAAATGCGCAATATGGTCTAGCATTTAGTAGTGGCATGGCAGCTATTAGTTGTGTGCTGCAACTATTAAACGCAGGCGATCATATCATTATTGGCACCGACATTTATGGTGGTACACACCGGATTGTTCACAAGGTGCTAACGCGTTTTAATATTCAATGCTCGCACGTTGACTTCAATGATGAGCAAGCATTAAAACAAGCATTAACGGTAAATACTAAGTTGTTGTTACTAGAAACACCAACCAATCCACTCCAGCAAATAACCGATATCAACGCCTTAAGATCAAAGCTAGCGCAGAATATTATCCTTGTCGTAGACAATACCCTGCTATCACCTTGGCTACAGAAGCCGCTGGAGCTTGGTGCTGATATTGTGATTCACTCAGCGACTAAGCATTTAGCAGGACACAGCGACGTGTCTGCAGGTATTGTTGTCACTAATCATGAACATTTAGCCAAAGAGCTTAAATTCTTACAAAATGCTAACGGTAATGCGCTTGACCCCATGCAGGCATGGCTTTTATTAAGAGGGGTTAAAACACTTGGTTTACGCATTGAGCGTCAACAGCAAAGCGCGCTTAAAATTGCACAATTTCTAGAGAGCCACCCCAAAGTGACTAAAGTTTACTATGCAGGACTACCAACACATCCAAACTATAATATTATGCAGGCTCAAGCCTCAGGATCTGGCTCGGTATTAAGCTTTACTACTGAATCATTTGAACTATCTAAACACATTGTAAATCAGACGCAACTTTTTACTATTTCAGTAAGCTTTGGCAGTTTAATGAGTCTCATTAGTCTGCCTTGCCAGATGTCGCATGCCGCAATTGATAGCAGTAAGCGCAATATTCCAGAGAGTCTTATCCGACTATCTATTGGCATCGAAGATCCTGACGATCTCATTGCCGATCTTGAGAAAGTCTTAGACCATGAAATAACAACATCTTTTACGAGTGAGTACCATGCCAAATAACAGTCATATTAGTTTTGAACTATTCCCTTCTAAAGCTCATCTTGACAATGGTAAGCTTTACCAAGCGATTGATGAGATAAAGCCTCATGCACCTAAATACATATCCGTCACTTTTGGCGCTGGCGGCTCAGAGTCTTACGCTAACTCGTTAACGCTTATTCGCTATTTACGTCAACAGCATATTGATGTCGTGCCACACATTATCTGCTTTCACCTTGATAAGCAGGCGATTTTTAATCTTTTGCAAGAATATATTAAGCTTGGCATTGATCGCCTTGTTGTTGTTCGTGGCGCTTTACCACAAGATATTCAAAGACAAACCAAAGTAAGCTTTAATTATGCTTATCAATTAATTGATTATATTCGCCAAATCAGTGGTGAGCAGTTTGATATTACGATTGCAGCCTATCCTGAGTTTTATCCTAGCTCCAAGACTTTACAAGAGGATATCGATAATCTAAAACAAAAGATAAACGCAGGCGCCAACCATGCGATTACGCAATATTTTTATAGTATTGATGCCTTCTATCACTTCTTACAAATGTGTCATGATCATCAAATCACTATTCCGATTACGGCGGGAGTTATGCCCATCGCCAATTATCAAGGCTTAAAGCGCTTCTCACAAATTTGTCATGCTGATATCCCCCAGTGGCTTGATAAGCATCTTGCCGCCTACGCACATGATCCTGTGGCACTACAAGACTTTGCCAGTGATGTTGTCGCTAAATTGTGTGATGACTTAATTGACCTTGGCGTGCATGGGCTTCATTTCTATACTTTGAATCAAATGTCTGCAACCAATGCCGTGATTGCTAAAAGCTCGAAACTGCAAAGCATTTTGGCACAGCAAAAAAGCCAGAGGAATCAACAAGCTCCTGAGCTAATCAGCATTACCCAATTAGCATCTCGTTAATCACTTTAATCACTTTAATCACTTAGCTTTACAGTTATAGGCTTTCGACGTACCATAATCACAAATCAATGACAAATCAATGACAATCGTGATTTCTTATGCAATTGCCGCCATTAAAGTCCTTGCCTTATTTTATTGCTGTTGCCAAGCACAAGCATTTTGCTCAGGCTGCTGCCGAGCTTAATCTTACTGCCGGCGCGATTAGCCAACAAATTAAACAACTGGAGCAGTATCTTGGGACAACGCTTTTTAACCGTGACACTAAGCATGTTGAGTTAACACATGAAGGGATGCGCTACTACAAAGAAATCGAAGCAGCACTAATTCACATTGAGCAGGCAACAAGTCAGATTAAACCGCTTAATCAAGATACGGTACAATTACGCGTTTTTTCAACACTTGCCGTACAATGGCTAATCCCACGATTAAGTGATCTTTACCTAAAACATCCAGATATCAATCTCAATATGATGACGTCAACTGAGTTAAAAGCACATGATGTCGATAATGCTGATTTGAGCATTCAACTAGGATTAGAGGATCCAGCCAGTAAAGCAGTTAAGCTATGGCAGAATCAACTGATGCTTGTCTACAACCCGCAGATCATTAAAGCCGATGAGATAAAAAAGAGTCCTGCGATTGTCGTAAATCACCCCTTGCGTGAACAAGACTGGCAGATTTTTTGTGAGTCTACGCATTTAACAATACCTAGCAAAAAAATATCTGTTGCCACAACTATTCATGCGCTTCAAGCCGTTGAAAATGGACTGGGCAGCTTTGTTACGCACTTGCCACTTGTGCACGCATTAATTCAAAACAAACGCCTTAGTATTTGGCAAGAACCTTTGCCATTATCGCAATACTATTACTTAGTTGATAATCAGCCGCACCGGCATACTGCCAATAAAAAAATTGTGCATAATTGGTTAGTAGAGCAAGCACAACAGTATTTTGAAAAGTAAATTTACCTGCTGATCACAATTGTGATTTACAGTGCTTTTGTGGACAATAGCTTACTCCATTGCTTAAATACACTATTGATATGAAACTTTATATTTATGAACACTGCCCTTTCTGTATCCGTCCACGCATTATTTCAGGGCTAAAACATATTCCACTTGAACTAATTTACCTTGCCAATGATGATGAGAAGTCTCACTTTGATCTCATTGGCAAAAAACAAGTGCCTTTTTTACAAAAGGATGATGGTAGCTTTTTGATTGAAAGTTTGGATATCTGTCAATATCTCAATAATTTTGACAACAAGCCAATCTTAAGCGATGAGATCACTACAAACACCAAACTGATTGAACTCACGACACTGCTAAGTAATACCAGTAAATCACTGGTCTACCCAAGTTTTTTGAATCATCCACTTAATCAACAAGATTTCCCAACGCAAAGTGCGAAAGACTATTTTGAGCGTAAGAAAGAAAAGTACATTGGTTGCTTTAAGGCAAATTTACGCTTTCCAGATGCTGTCATTGAAAGCACACAAGCAATTTTGAGTGAACTTGATCAGCTTATGACATACACCTATGCTAGCAGCAACCAATTGTCTTGGGATGATATTATGATTTTTCCAATACTGCGTAACCTAGGTATTATTAGTCATCTTATTAATATTCCTGAGAATATTAAACGCTATGTCAAACACTTAGCGCATGAAACAGATATTGGACTTTATACTAACTTCAACCAAGGATAGTAACTTATGAAAATCACTCAAATTGAAATTTTTGATATTCACTGCCCCAAGCGTCTAGCGTGGTCACCCGTGTTTGTACGCATTCATACCGACGAGGGGCTAACGGGAGTCGGTGAAGCAGGTCTTGCTTATGATCTTGGGCATTCCGCTGCTGCACATATGATTAAAGAGTTTGCCAAGGAGATGTTATTAGGAGTTGATCCATTTGCTACTGAACATCTTTGGAATCGTATGCTACGCGAGAGCTTCTGGGGTCTAGGTGGCGGACCTGTAGTCTATTCGGCAATGAGCGCGATTGATACCGCACTTTGGGATATCAAAGGTAAAGCCCTTGGTTTACCGGTTTATCAACTTCTGGGTGGTAAAACCAATAAAAAACTGCGTACTTACGCCAGTCAATTGCAATTTGATTGGGATTGTTATGAGCGTAAGACTTTATTCAAACCCGAAGACTATGCCAAAGCAACTGAAAAAGCAGTAGCTGAAGGTTATGATGCAGTTAAAGTTGATCCGATGATGTTTGATCACAAGGGGGATACAATCTATGACTGCACCTTACCATTTCGCCGTGATCACTTAAATTTGATTCATGCCCGCATGCAGGCGATTCGCGATGTATTGGGTGAAAATGGTGATATTATTTTTGAATGCCATAGCTTACCTGGCCTTACATCCGCGCTACAGCTTGGTGAGATTGCAGAAGAATTTAACTGCTTATACTTTGAAGAACCTGTTAATTATTTAAATAGTAAACTGCATGAACCACTTAAGCAAAAACTTAATGTGCCAATTGCTGCGGGTGAGCGCTTGTATTTACGCCATGGTGTACGCGAATATCTTGAGAAGCAAACCGTTGATGTTTTGCAGCCCGATATTGGTTTATGTGGCGGTCTAACTGAAACAAAAAAAATCTGCGATTATGCCGATATGTATGATGTCAAAATCCAGGCGCATGTGTGTGGGGGCCCTATAGCAACAGCTGCTAGTTTACACTTAGAAACTACCATCCCTAACTTTATTATCCATGAACATCACACCTATGCCTTAAAAGACTTTAATCGCGAGCTTTGCCTACAAGACCCACAACCGGTGAATGGTTTCTTTGAAGTATCAGAAACGCCAGGGCTTGGGATCGAATTAAACGATGAAGTGGTAATGAAATCTCCTAAGATGATCATTAAATAAATCACCACTTTTACTGCATAATTAACAACCTATTTTTATGTTTTTTGATTTGATTCTATTCGATTTCAAAATATCGGCATTAACCACTTGACATAGCAAGGTCAAGTCGATAAATTGTCGCAGTACCGCGGAGAGATGGCCGAGAGGCTGAAGGCGCTCCCCTGCTAAGGGAGTATGGGGTTAATAGCTCCATCGAGGGTTCGAATCCCTCCCTCTCCGCCA
>NZ_JBXTEF010000054.1:0-2669 GCF_057495195.1 Cysteiniphilum sp.
TAAGCCTAATCCATCGGTTAATAACGCAACTAGCAGTGTGAGAGCAGCTAGCCACTGCCCGAAAACCTTTTCTAAAATTGATTAGAAACTGCGTGTTTCATGCATGTATAACAATATCCTTATAACTCTGCACGGTATCAATATCCCTTTCGGCATCATGCCCTAAGTGTTTGGCAAGCTCGAAGTCATAAAAGTTATCGGACTCGTTAGGCTTTGCTTGCTCGATTTCGTATTTCAGCATCGCAGCGTAGAGTTGGCGCATGGACTTGGGTAGTAGTTTAATTGTCACCGCAGGGTTGCAAATCATAGCGACTTGATTATCACGCTGTGGCGTTAATGCTGATCTTAAGGTTGTGTTAGTGGCTTTATTGAATTTTCGATAGTCGTCACCGTAGACACTAAAATCTTTGATTTCACGCAAGATATTAATGGCTTGCATGATTAAATGGCTATTTGCGAATACTTTAAATTCTATGGACTTATTTTCTCTGTCCTCGTCATTTTTTTGTTTCGCGATACCTGTCATTTTCATCGTGTGCGCGTTAACGATTTCAAAGTCACCAGTGACGCATATTTCATAGATACGTCTGCCAGTGAGCAAACTAATGCAGATACAAATTTTAGCCCATGACTGATAGCGCGAAGGTTGCATTTGTTGAATCATCTCACTTTCAACCTCTTCAAAGATTTGTTTTGCGTCTTTGATGTTAAGCTTTAAATGCGTAAGGCTTTTTTTATAGGTTTTCCCTCGTTCGGCAATGACCTGAATGATTTGTTCTTTGATTGCATTAAAATCTTCGATCTTGTTGCGCTTGGGCATTACTATTGTTTCTTTGAAGTCTTTTTCTGTGATGGTGCCGCTTTTGACAGTGTGACTAGGTGTTTTAAGCTTGTAGATAATATCACCATTTTTCAACACCTCAACGTATATTGTTTCATCCTTGATGTCGTCCTTATTGTCTTTAAGTGATGGCATAAGTGCTAGTTGGTAGTTTTCATTACTTTTATTTCTTAAGACAACTTTAGCCTTGTACTGGTTATTTTTGTATTGCATGGCTTGCTCGTCTTTAAGTAGGGCAAGATCATTATGGACGAGAGCAGCAAAGCCCTCATCAAAACCTTTGATGTATTTAGCAATCCCTACTCTAGCTTGGCTCATGTACTCATATCGAGTGGCTTGTTTCTCAATGGTGCTAATTCTTGTTTTAAGTGAGTTAATAGCACGTTTAAGTTGTGCGATATAAACGCCATCAAGCTTTTTAGTTTTTTGATCAAAGTGATTATAGATATTACTAATAATCTGGTTTGTGTGTTTGATTTCGACATTAATAGATACGCCAGACGCTTGCATCGCTTTGGTGGAGCCTTCACCTACACTGATAATTGCGTCAGTCACCCCTAATTCAGCAGATATTTTGGCAAGAGCTTGTTTAATAGTGTCTTGTGTTACGTAGCCGTATTCAAAAAATGCTTGATTGACTTTGTAGGAAGCGATTTGGAAGTTGGTTTTTCTCACCCCCACATCTTCAATTTTGTTTAATCGAGTGGCAAGGGCAGCAACTGAGCGGTGAATGTATCGGTTGAAGCCTTTGATAGGTTCTTTAGCTTTGACGGCAGCATCGATCTTGTCAGCCCACTTGGTTAATACTTCAATCGTGTGTTCAGTGGCGTTTTTAAGCTCGTAGGTGTCGTTTTCTGGGTAATCGTAGGCAGTTGGCGCAAAGTAGTGGCGAACGTAGTTTGTGAGCTTTTTGGCAGCTTCGTCTTGCTCGACTTGCCCTAGGAAGCCAAGAGCCTTTATAACTCCTTGGTTTAGCAGTTCATTAGAATCGACATTATCAAATATCTCTTTTAAGTATGAGCGATCTTTAATTGCTTCAGCAGCAATCATTTTGCCAAGTGCTGTTGGTGTTATTTGTTTGATGCTCATATTATCTGCCTCTTATATTGTCTATTGTCAGTAATGATATACTCCGTTTTTACAAGCTGGTGTGCCGAGTTCCCAGCGGTCACAAGTGCGCCAAATGTTATGCGGGTTTACGTTTGTCCTTACGGTCTTTTTTACCTCGTTGGCTCGAGTGTGGTTTTATTATAGTGAGTAACGATTGCTCCCTCACTTTCTAATTATCATTATATTAAAGACGCGTTATTAAGTCAAGTATATTATGCAGAATATGCAAAATAATTTTAGAAAGACGCGTTAGTAAGTTGTATTTATGTGATCAAATTAAGAGCATACTGCAACAACTACAAAAACTGATCTGTGACTACAGGGAGTATTTAGGCTGCAAAATAGACAGTTAATAAGACATGTTTTAAGCTCCTGTGAGGGCGCTATTTTGAAGGTAGGCAATCATGTTCGAGAAGGCTATCGCAGCGTGCTAAGCCTTACAGTTTATACAACAGCTTATACAAAACGCGAGCGAGGAAGTGTACAAATTACGTACCATTTACAACGCCCCCATAGATCCACTACATATTGCCACCACAAGACGCAGGCAAGGGAGGTGAGTTTGGTATGGTGAGACAAGAACGTGTAGCCACGGACACGCTAGCCTATACATAGCCTATACAGGACGGGTGAGCAGTGCGGACTACGTAGCACCGTTAGGTGTGTAGTAGGTAGCGTTAGCTCATGAGCTAACGCTACCTACTACACACCTAACGGT
>NZ_JBXTEF010000055.1:0-24279 GCF_057495195.1 Cysteiniphilum sp.
ACGCTTCAAGCAGCAATTTGCAAATTTTTCTTCGTGTACAGAGAGAAGATTTACACAACACTTGACGAATTGCAAAAAGACTTAGATGATTGGGTTTATTACTACAATCATCAAAGAACCCATCAAGGAAAAATGTGCTGCGGTAGAACACCAATTGCTACATTTATTGATGGGAAAAATCACTGGAAAGAGAAGGTTGAAATGCTCAATCATATCTGACAAAAACTGCGTTTGAAAAATAGGCAACTGCCAGGTCGGGTCTAAACTTCTACAAAAGTTTTGGCATTGATTTCATATAGCAATAAGATAAGCATAGTAGCTATCGCAGAAGAAACAGGGTTAAGCACCTCAGGTGTGGAGAAAATAATCAGCCGTCTTAAAAAGCAAGGTGTTATCAAGCGGATTGGTTCAGCCAAAGGTGGTTACTGGGAGATCATTACATGAAACAAAACCAATTTACAGAACAAACTATTTGGCAGTATTGCCTTGACCATACCAAGCCAAACTCTCTACTTTTACAAGCATTAAAGGCGGACACTGAACGCTCAGTACATGGCGCGCAGATGTTATCAGAAACGATTGTCACTAAGCTTTTACAATTTTTTATCAAAATGCAAAATCCAAAAATATGCGTTGATTTAGGCACCTTTAGTGGGTTGTCTGCATTAGCAATGGCGGAAGCAACTGCTGATGATGCAATAATATATACGATTGATCGCGCACATCAATCAGGGCATGAGTTAGCTTGTAAGTATATTGACGAAAGTAGTGTTGGTTACAAAGTTAAAATGCTTATTCAAGAGGGCATTGATGCGATAAACAAGCTTCCTGATGATATTGATTTTGCTTTTATTGATGCCGATAAAATGCAAACACGATGCTATTTCGATTTGCTACTGCCAAAGTTAAGTGCGAAGGGCATGATCATTGTCGATGATGTGTTATGGCGAGGTGAGGTGCTTGATCCTGTGGATAAACGCGCTAAGGCATTAGATGATTTTAATCAATATATTTGTAGTCATCAAGAAGTAGATAATTTAATATTGCCAATCAGACACGGATTACATCTAATCACTAAAAAATAAGAAAGTAAAAAAGTACATGCAATGAATACAACGATTAACCATTTTGTAATGCAATCCATTCAGGCCAGTTCTGATAATGCACCTATTGCCATTTTTTTGTTGGGTGCCAACGGTTCGGGCAAAAGCTCATTACGTGCTTATTTGGATTTATCAAATATCCAAACGAATATTGATCCTAATGCACTTAATCGTATTGCGATGTTAAAAAATAAAGATAATCCATTGATCTTTGCATCAAAGCAAGCGATTACTTTATATAAAACTGCACTTGATAATAGCTTAAACACTTGTATGGAAAGCACATTTTCAGGTAAGAGTATTTTAAATCGTATCTTGCGCGCTAAACAGCAAGGTTATCGTACCATATGCTATTTTATGGGCTTGGAGTGTGTTGAGCTAAATATCGAGCGTGTTGCCCATCGAGTGAAAAAAGGAGGGCATGATATTGCTACTGAGTTTATCGTCAAACGCTATGACGAATCAGTCGCTAATCTCATCAATCATCACCATTTATTTGATGAGTTACATGTGATTGATAACAGCTTGGATTACTATCGTTTGCAATTTTCACGCTATCAAGATCAAGCGGTTCAATATGAGCAAATGTTATCTTGGGCTCATCATATTTACACACAAATTAATCAATGAATAAAAGGAAAGAGCACAAATGAGTGAATTAGTTGATGCAGCCATTGCGCGTAAAGCACTAAAAGGATCACAATTTGAGATGACTTATGGTGGGGTAACGAGTTTTATGCGTCGCAACTACACCAAAGATCTGACAAATGTTGATGTTGCTGTTAGTGGTGTGCCTTTTGATTTGGCAGTTACCTATCGCTCAGGTGCACGCTTAGGGCCGCGAGCAATACGCGCAGCATCAGTACAACTTGCAGAGCTTACCACATTTCCATGGGGTTTTAATCCCTTTGATGAGTTGGCTGTGATTGACTATGGTGATTGCTTTTTGGATCCACATAATCCAATGACGACGCCTCATGCTATCCAAGCGCATATCAAAAATTTACTTGATCACAACGTCTTTCCATTGACCTTTGGTGGCGATCATTATATTACCTATCCTATTTTAAAGGCGATGGCTGAAAAATACGGCAAAGGTTTGTCAGTGATCCATTTTGATGCACATTGTGATACGTGGCGCGATGATGATGAGGATTCCATGAATCATGGCACAATGTTTTATAAAGCGATTAAAAATAGCATTGTCGATCCTAAGTATTCGGCACAAATTGGTATTCGCACGTGGAATCAAGACTTTATGGGAATGAATGTACTGGATGCGCCTTTTGTTCATGAGCATGGCGTTAAAACAGTCATCGAGCGTGTAAAGCAGATTGTCGGTGATAGACCAACGTATATTACTTTTGACATTGATTGTTTGGATCCAGCTTTTGCACCAGGCACAGGCACTCCGGTATCAGGGGGCTTAAGCTCAGCGCAAGGCTTAGCTATTTTGCGTGGATTAACGGGTTTAAATTTGATTGGTGCTGATGTAGTTGAAGTCGCCCCTGCCTATGATCATGCTGAAATTACGGCGATTGCTGCGGCTCATGTTGCTTGTGATATGATTTGTCTTTTAGCGCATGATAAAAAAATAACAAAATGAACAAATAGTGAAAATAGCCCATCAAGAAAACCAATAATAGGTATTAAAAGTAAAAAGTGGGGGGAGGCAGTTAAACATGAATATTGAAATTTGTCTGGATAATCTTGAATCCGTTGATGTGGTAGCAAAGTTTCCTGAGATAACTCGTTTGGAGATTTGTAGCGCTCTTAGTCTTGATGGCTTAACGCCTGCGCCTTACTTAGTGCAATATGCAAAAGAGAAATCTGCAGCTTATCGTCATACGATGATTCGTCCGCGTGCGGGGGATTTATGCTATAACGAAGCTGAAATTAAGATGATGGCTCAAGAGATAAAGCTTATGCATGAATCAGGTGCAAATGGTGTTGTTATCGGTGTGCTTGATGCAAACAGTCACATTAATATTGCAGCAACTAAATATTTAACAGATATTGCTAAGTCTTATCAATTAGAGGTTACTTTTCATCGCGCGATTGATATGGTGCCTGATTATCTTAGCAGTGTGCAGATATGTATTGATCTGGGTATTGATCGCATTTTAACATCTGGTGGCCAAAAGAAAGCGTTTATGGGGCTAGATGATATTGCTAAAGTGGTGCAAAAATATCATGGTCAAATCGAGATTATGGCAGGTGGTGGTGTTAATAAAGATAATATTCCACATTTTAAAAAAGTTGGCGTTGATGCTGTGCATTTCTCAGCGGCAAGTAACAAGAGCAATGTGAAGGATGAAAGTGTTTTTAGCAAAAGCTCATTAAGTTATAACGTAACCAATGAGGATATTGTTAAAGAAAATATTGCAGCTATATGCCTATCACACCAAATCACCCCAAAATATCAAAAACTTCTTCAACATGTAAACACCGCAAAATGATTTATGATGGGTATGGCTTGTCAATATTAATCACCACTATCTTGCTGATGCTTAAAAGAGATAATTTGACGACGCTCTTTTTTATTTGGTTTTGTTGGGTTGGGCAGGGTGGCTTTGTTTAATTTCCTAAGCATTGTTTGGTGTTCGCGTTTTTCAATGCTATCAGTAGTTTCATTGTAAAGTGTTTGGGCAATACTTGCTGACCCTCGTTTATCAGATAAGTCAATGACTGTTACAATTTTCTCAGCATAGCCTTGACGAATGGTGAGTGTTGCACCAATCTCAACTTTTTTACTGACTTTGGAGCGTGCACCATTGTAATGCACTTTGCCACCTTCAATAGCATCTTTGGCTAATTGGCGCGTTTTGAAAAAACGTGCCGCCCATAACCATTTGTCTAAACGAACATCATCTGTCATATTTTATCCTTCTAGAAATACGCTTAGTAATATTAACGCATGGTAACCAGCTCTTCAGCACTGGTTGGATGAATAGCTATGGTATTATCAAGGTCTTGTTTTGTGGCACCCATTTGGATTGCAACGGCAAAGCCTTGTAATATTTCATCTGCATCTAAACCAATTAAGTGACAACCTACCACTTTTTCATCAGCACCTGCAACAATAAGCTTCATCACAGTAGGCAGTCTAAAGCCTGAGATCGCAGCAAAAAGCGGGGTGAATTTACTTTGATAAACTTTGACATTATCTTTGCCATACTGATCATTAGCGTCTTTTTCAGATAAGCCCACTGTACCAATTGCTGGATGTGAGAAAACAACTGTAGGAATCAAATGTGCATCCAACTTAAGATTGCTTTCACCATTAAATAAACGTCTAGATAAGCGTCTGCCTGCGGCAATTGCAACTGGGGTTAGCTGTGCAGCTCCTGTGGCATCACCAATGGCAAAAATATGAGAAGCTGTTGTTGTTTGGTACTCATCAACGATAATAGTGCCATTGTCATTGAGTTTAACATCTGTATTTTCCAATCCTAAATTAGCCGTAAGTGGGGCGCGTCCTGTTGCCCAAACGAGACAATCAACATCATAAAGCACATCACCATTATTTAAATGAATATCAAGTAGCTCATTGGATTTCTTAACCATTTGAGTGATATTGGTATTGGTTCTTACATCCATCTTTAACATTTGCATACTGCTAAGTAATTCATCACTTAACATTTCATCAAATTCTTTAAGTGGTTTATCACGACGAATCAGAAGATGGGTTTCTGTACCTAATTCATGAAAAACGCCAGCAATCTCAACACCAATATATCCACCACCAACGATGACAGCTTTTTGCGGTTGTGTTTCAAGTTCAAAAAAATCATCCGAGGTAATACCATGTTCAGCACCTGGAATACTATTTGGAATCAAAGGGTAAGCACCTGGACAAACATAGATATAATCAGCACTTATTTCGGTGGCACCATTTTCATTATCAATGATGATAGTATTGCTATCTTTGAATTTCCCCCATCCTTTAAAGTGGGTAATTTTTTGGCTATCAAAGAGCTTATTATAAAACTGATGAATATTAGAAATATAAGTCTCACGTTTGCTTTTAAGTATTTGCCAATCAAAGCCTTTAACATCTAAATCAAAGCCATAGCCTTGATAGTCATGTTTTAAACGAGAAGCAAGGTTGGCTGCATACCACATGGCTTTTTTAGGTACGCATCCACGATTAACACAGGTGCCACCTAGGTCTTTTGCTTCAACAATAGCGACTTTTTTCCCGAAGCGCGCTGCTTGAACACCTGCAGCAATGCCGCCACTGCCGCCACCAATACAAATTAAATCAAAGTGTTGCATTTTTTTCTGTCTCTTTATGAAAAGTAGGGCAGTAGTATAAACTAGCAAGAGCTATATTTACGAGTGATAACCATCATTTAATCAATATAATTTCAGTCACGCTAAAAATAAAAAACAACTGTTTGTTTAGATCGGATGAATAAAATAATAATATTAAGAGACATCTAAAGACAGTAATAAAAAGAGGCAGAAATGCTATAAAATGATTTATGGGCGGTATATTAATAAAAGGGCGGATTACTGAAACATATCAGCAATTGATTCAAACATCTGGCGCGTGTAGGTTTTATTTAATTTGCACATTCTAAATTGTGCTTTGCGTTCACATGTAATAATGCCAGCTTCTTGAAGTTGTTGAATATGTTGTGAGGTGACAGACTGCGAAAGGTCTAACTTTTGCATAATCATATTAATGGTGACACCTTCCTTTTCAATATCAATTTTCTCAGAGAAAAAATTCTTTTTAGGTTCTAATAACCATAGTGCAATATTAAATCTATCTGGGTTAGCCAGTGCTTTAAATGCCTTCAAACATAATTCTGTCTGATAAGTTGAGCCTAAGTTTTTTAATATCGACATAAACAATGTCCCTTCATCGTCTTAAATTACATCTATTTTTACCGATGAGGGCAGGGCAGTCAAACAATATATGCATAGAGATATATATAAATATCTGTGTTTTCAAATATCCACATATCTATATATCCAAATATACGCATATATAAATATTTGGATATAGAAACACATGGATATGCGAGTGATGCTTTATTGCTATATTAAGGGCTTTTCTTTATAGTGGTGCCCTTGGTAGCTGTACGGGGCAGACGCATGCTTGAATTAATAAACATTAATATTGATAGCAGAATCTTCGATGTGAACGCGTCATTTGAGCCTGGTAAAAAATATGCAATTATCGGTGTCAATGGCGCTGGCAAAACATCACTGTTAGACGTGATATCGACTAAACTTTCTGGTAAAAATATTATGGGAGAAATCTTGCTTAATGGTGAGGATGCATCCAAATTTAATCCCAAAAAACGCGCCCAGAGATTTGCTTATCTTGCACAAAGTACACGGGTTTTATTTGATTACACCGTTAATGATGTTGTCAGCATGGGACTGTATTCATATGATGTAAACTTGAATTGTAAAGAGCGCCTAATCAATGAAATATATGAAATGTTAAGCCTGTCTAAACAAAAGAGCACGCCTTTTCATACGCTTTCAGGCGGACAAAAACAGCGGGCTCATTTAGCACGTGTCGTATTGCAAATTATTGCTGGGGATCATCATCAAGAAAAATGGCTGCTACTGGATGAGCATGCCGCTGGATTAGATCTTTATCAACAAGCGCTGGTTTTTGAGATTTTAGATGAGTTATTAAAGCAGCATAATCTGGGTGTCATTATGGTGATGCATGATTTAAATCTAGCAGCTCAATTTTGTGATCAAATGCTTTTAATTGATAATGGTAGATTGCTAAAAATGGATGAGCCAAAAAAAGTAATACTTGATGATAAGTTTACCAATGCATTTAAAATTAAAGCTAAATATTTAGCTCATGAAGATGCCTTTTTGTTTACAACAATCAGCTAAAGCGATCCTTTAATAAGCTTAAATTACTTTTAGCAAGCATCTTTCTTTCGGCTTGTGTGGTTTCTGATTTACCACTCCAACTAAGATCATCTTGTGGCAGCTCATCGATAAAACGACTGGGTTTTGATGGTGTCGTTTCACCAAATTTTTTGCGCATTTTTGTTAGCGTAAGCGTTAAAGTATGTTTGGCACGTGTGATGGCAACATAAGCCAAGCGTCGCTCTTCTTCAACAAAATCATCATCAATGCTTTGTTGATGTGGTAATAAGCCTTCCTCAACACCCATTACATAAACATGTGGATATTCTAGACCTTTTGAGGCATGCACTGTGAGGATTTGGACTTTTTCATCTTCTTTTTGCTCTTGTTCACTATCAATAATGTCTAATAGCAACATACGATTGATCGTTTCTGCAAAATTTATCTCTACGGACTGATTCTCTGAGTTTGACAAATTTTCCGCATTTTCAGCTACTCTTGCTTCGTCTACATCAGCTATATCGTCAGTATTATTGTTATTTTCTTTTTTCTCACAAATCCAACCAATTAAATCCAATACGTTTTTATAGCGCTTTTCTGCTTGTGCCAATGAATTCGTATTATCAACAAGCCAAGTATGGTAATTGATTGCTTCCATCATATGGATCAAATGCGTTGCTAAATGATGTACATCCTTGATTTTACGTTGATAGTCATAAATAAATTGTTTAAAGACTTTCAGCTTTTCAATCGCAATAGGTTTTAATACTTGTGTTAAACCCATTTCATCGATTGCATTGAATAATGAGATATGTCGCGATGTTGCATATTCACCGAGCTTTTCAAGCGTTGATGGACCAATTTCACGCCTTGGGGTGTTTATCACACGTAAAAATGCACAGTCATCTTGATCATTCACAAGCAATTTAAAGTAGGCCAAAGCATCTTTAATCTCGGCTTTAGCAAAAAATGAACTGCCACCACTAATAGCATAAGGAATCTTATATAGCTGAAAATAGCGCTCAATCAAAAATGATTGATGATTGCCACGAATAAGCACAGCATAGTCTTTAAAATGCGTATTATTATTGACTTTGTGTGTCATGATTTCACTGGCAATGCGTTGCGCTTCATCTTCTTCACTTTTGGTTACCAGTACACGAATTGGTTCACCATAATGATGGGCTGACCAAAGTTTTTTGGTAAATAAGTGAGGGTTGTTATCAATTAATGTATTCGCTGCATGCAAAATACGTCCGCTTGAGCGATAATTTTGCTCCAGTTTAACAACTTTAAGCTTGGGGTAATCTTGTTGCAAGAGAGATAAATTCTCAGGACGCGCACCACGCCAGGCATAAATCGACTGATCATCATCACCGACCACGGTAAATTGCTGGCGCTGAGAAACTAATAATTGCATTAACTTATATTGGCTTTCGTTGGTGTCCTGATATTCATCGATTAGTACATAATGAAAACGTTGCTGCCAATACTCTTTAACCTCAGGATGCTTTTTTAGTAATTGCACAGGAATGAAAATCAAATCATCAAAGTCTACCGCATTATAGGCTTTAAGATATTTCTGATATTGAATATATACTTCATGCGCCTGCTTTAAATGATCATTACCTGTAAGCATGACATCAGTCGGGGTCAGTAACGCATTTTTCCATAATGAAATTTGCTGTTTAAATTCAGCAGCTGCCTGTTTGGTTGATTGAAAAGCGCTATAAGCAATCTCATGAATCAATGTAATCGCATCTTGCTCATCAAAAAGAGTGAAATTGGCTTTATAACCTAAAAGTGCATGATGTTTGCGTAATAATGTTAACCCAAGATTATGAAAAGTTGAAATACGTAAACCTCTGGTGTTCTCACCTTCAAGGCGTGATTGCACACGTGATTTCATCTCTTTGGCTGCTTTATTAGTAAAAGTCACCGCTAAGATACTATGTGCCTTGTAATGACATTTTTGGATTAAATAGGCAATTTTCTCAGTAATGACACTGGTTTTACCACTTCCTGCACCCGCAAGTACTAAGAGTGGACCGCTGATATATTCAACTGCTTGTTGTTGTTCTGGATTTAATTGACGCATGTGAGCTTAAGCAATAATTTTGGCATGGATATCGCCTTCTAAAATAATCGGCGCGTTTTCAATGGTATGATTAAAAACAGCAAGCACAAAGCTTTTATCATTAATATTTACTTGATTGACAATATCAGCGATATTTTTTCCGTCAACGTTTTGCAGCTTCTCAGCAAGGGGAAGTGCCTTATTCGTTTCAATGCTTAACAAGGATTTCTTTAGATTACCGCGATATTTCATACGCGCAACAATTTCTTGTCCCATAAAGCAACCTTTTTGATAGCTAATGACATCCAAGCGATCAAGATTAAGCTCTGCAGGTAGAAAGGCTTCGCTATTATGAATATCAATCATTGGCAATTGTTGGCAAATATTTTCTTTTTGTACTTCATCAAAACTTAATGAGCTAACAAGCTGTTGAGAAATCTCAATAATAGCATGTTGCAGCAAAAAGCCTTTTTCATCATCATTTTGACTATATATTAATTGATGTTGATCAGAAGTCTCAAAGCTAATTTTAGAAAATACAGCATACTTCCTAAGGGCTTGTAATGCTTGATCAGCCAAATTTCTTGGTAATGCTATTAATAAATCATTTTCAGCAACAAAACGCATAAAGAATAGGGCGATAATGCGACCTTTTTGGTTGCATAGCGCGTTTAACTGCATCGGATTATCAGCATTAAGCAATGTCACATCATTGGTAAGCTGTCCTTGTAAGAACTTCACACAGTCCGCGCCAAATACGCGAATCACTTCAAACTCTTCATAAATATAATAAGCCATAAAATCAACACAAAAGGCTAGGTCACAATGCCAAGGAAAATAGCGGATTTAATGCCCAAAGTAAAGCAAAGTGAAGCTTGCATGGTATTGAAAAATATAAAAATCATAGAAATCTATAAATAGCGTTTGAGGCTGCTAAATAGTTTTTGTTACAATCTGGCTACCTTTGTTTTTGAATGTTGAGTCTTAACCTTATGGATTCCGTATTGTGTTTGTCACCTGTCGATGGTCGTTATGCTGATAAAGCAGCGAGTTTACGTCCCTTTTTAAGTGAATATGGTCTTATTTATTATCGCACTTTAGTTGAAATCAAATGGCTAAAGCATCTTGCGAATACGCCTGAAATTAATGAAGTGCCAAAGCTATCAACAGAGGCTTTAAATGCCTTAGATGGTATTGTAGATAACTTTAGTGAGAAGGATGCGCTCGCAGTTAAAGAGATTGAAAAAACAACCAATCACGATGTCAAAGCCGTTGAGTATTTTATAAAAGATAAAATTGCAGAGCATGCCGAGCTTGCCAATATCAGCGAATTTATTCATTTTGCCTGCACCTCTGAGGATATTAATAATCTTTCTTACGCCTTAATGCTAAAAAATGCAATTGAAAAGGTGGTATTACCAGAGGTTAAACACGTTCAAGACTTTATTCAAAAATTAGCAAATGATTTTGCTGATCAGCCAATGCTGTCGCGTACTCACGGGCAACCTGCATCACCGACAACGCTTGGCAAAGAGCTTATTAATGTCGCTTATCGTTTATCACGTCAAACTAAGCAGTTAGCGCAAATTGAATATTTGGGTAAAATCAATGGTGCGGTCGGTAACTTCAATGCGCATATTGCAGCATATCCTGATATTGATTGGCAAAAACTGGCTAAGTCATTTGTCAAGAGCTTAGGGTTAAGCTATAACCCATTAACAACACAGATCGAGCCGCATGACTATGTCGCTGAATGCTTTGATTGCTTATGTCGTATTAATACTATTTGTATCGACTTTAACCGTGATATTTGGGGTTATATTTCTTTAAATTACTTCAAACAAAAAACGATTGCTGGTGAGATTGGTTCATCAACCATGCCACATAAAGTCAACCCAATCGACTTTGAAAATGCTGAGGGCAATCTAGGTCTTGCCAATGCATTAATGAATCATTTATCTGCTAAATTACCCATTTCACGTTGGCAGCGTGATCTGACGGATTCTACGGTACTACGCAATATCGGTGTTGGTTTGGCATATAGTTTAATCGCTTATCAGGCAATGCTAAAGGGCATGAAAAAACTTGAGCTTAATCGCGAGCCTATTTTAGAAGATCTAAAAAATAATGTCGAAGTATTGGGTGAAGCGGTGCAAACGGTGATGCGTCGCTATGGTATTGAAAAACCATATGAAAAGCTCAAAGAGCTAACACGTGGTAAGCGCATTTCACTAAATGATTTATCTGTTTTTATCGATGGGCTTGCTTTGCCACATGAAGTAAAAGAAAACCTAAAAGCGATGACTCCAGCGAACTATATCGGCATTGCTGAGAAATTGTGTCAAGAACATATTAATTAAAAAAACTAGCAATAAGCCCAATAATAGCACCAAAAACGCCACCCCAAACGACTAACCAGCCAAGGTGCTTTCTAATCATCTCTTGAATGATATTTTTAACCATCTTTGGTGTCAGTTCCTCTAGTCGCGCATCAATCATAGACTCAAGTTTTTCAGCAATATGATGCGCATTTAATTGATCAAACTTAAACTCGCCATTACCATCAGCGTTACTTAGCATCGCCATAATTGACTTTTCCATCTTGGCTTTAAAAGAGTCGCGCATGGGCTCAATTGCATCCCTCCCGCCTAGAAAAGACTCAATCATGCTACCAAATTGGCTTTCCATAATTGCCTCAACAAAACTGTCAAATAGCAAATCGTAATCAACCTTTTTGGCAATAGTATCTTTAAAGCTGCTTTTCTCATCAGCAAAAGTATTTAATAAAAAGCGCTCAAGATATTCAGTTTTGAAAAACTGCTTTAACAGCATATTTTTAATCGCACGTTTGAAACCCTCAAATTGGCGTGGAATAACGCCTGAGCCATAGACAAAGGGAATTTTGTCAAAAAGCATTACAATTGCTAGCCAATTGGTGATAGCACCAGAAAGGGCATAGAAACCAACAGCCTTTAGTTGAGCATTAGCAAATAGCACACCTAAAATACTGATGATAAGTGCAATAAGGTTTGTCATAAGACTTTTGTTAAACATGTTTATGTAGTTTCCATTAATCGGTTTAAAGCGGCGGCTATCATAAGAAAAATTTGTATTTCAAGCAAACCTTCAATCGGTTAATTTTATGATTTTGCTTATATGAGTCATTACATAGGAATTTAAAAACTGTTAGTCTTATCTTACTTAGGCTAGTGTTGTGGATTATATGCAAAGCATTATTTTTAATGGTAAAAATATTTGTCCTTCAAAAATTGTATGTGTTGGGCGCAATTATTTAAATCACATCAAAGAGCTTAATAATGAAACTCCCGAAGAACCTGTGCTTTTTATAAAACCTAATTCAGCAATCAGTAACACGTTAGCTATTGATCCAAAGCGTATACTGCATTATGAAACAGAGTTATGTTTGCTGATAGAATCACAAAAAATAGTAGGCGTTGGTTTAGGACTTGATCTAACCGATCGCAATCTGCAAAGCAAGCTTAAACAAAAAGGACTACCATGGGAAAAAGCCAAAGCATTTGATGGCGCTGCGGTTTTTAGTGCCTTTACCCCCTTAGAAAACACTAATGATTTAGCTGATTTGTCATTTACATTAATGATCAATGGATGTGTTAAACAGCATGGCGTATATGAGCATATGCTGCATAAACCAGAGTTTTTAGTTCAATATATTCAGACGTATTTCAGCTTAAATGATCACGATATTGTTATGACAGGCACACCTGAAGGTGTTGGTGAAATTAAACTCAATGATGTCTTTGAGCTTAATTTATATTTTAAAGAAAAAGTTGTGTTAACAAAACAATATGTCGTAGGCAATCGCTAGCTTATGATTTGATATGCTATGTCCAAAAGTAGGTGTATTAACTGAATTAGCATTAAGATCAAATGGCTTCGACTTCGCTCAGCCAACTTTTTTGTTAGAGAGTCTTAAGAAATATCTAGATTTAGTAAGTTTGCCTGATAAAACTTCATCTCATCAATGGACTCTTTAATATCATCTAAAGCCAAATGTGTGCTTTGCTTGTCAAATTGTTGCAAAATTGTGGGTTTCCAGAATGAAGCCGCAATCTTAAAGGAACTTACATCAAGCAAGCGATAATGGAAATAATCCTCTAAAGTTGGCATATATTTCGCTAAAAATTTGCGATCTTGCCAAACTGAGTTACCACACAAGGGGGATTGACCTTTTTTAACATATGGCTTAATAAAGTCCAAGATCAATTGCTCTGCTTCATTTAAACCGATGTTGCTTTGTCTGACACGTTCAGTTAATCCTGATTCACCATGCGTTTTAATACACCATGAATTCATGTTTTTTAAGACGTCTTCATTTTGATGAATGGCAATAGCAGGCGATTCAGCCAAGATATTCAAATCTGGATCGGTAATAATCGCAGCGATTTCAATAATATGGCAAGTATCGATCTCAAGACCGGTCATCTCAAGATCAAGCCAGATAAGATTGCTTTTTGTTTGTGCCACGTCACTCACAACCTTAGTCCTTAGCGCGTGAAACGTACTCACCCGTACGTGTATCTACTTTGATTACTTCATCAGTTTGAACGAACAAAGGCACTTTAACCACAGCACCTGTTTCAAGTGTTGCTGGTTTGCCACCTGTACCTGCCGTATCACCCTTTAAACCTGGATCTGTTTCAACAATTTTAAGCTGTACAAAGTTTGGCGGGGTTACACTAATTGGCTCACCATTAAACAAGGTAACCGCGCATTGATCTTGCTCTTTAATCCATTTCTTGCTATCAGCTAATGCTATTTCGGTCACATTGTATTGCTCAAATGTTTCATCGTGCATGAACACATAAAACTCACCATCAAAATATGAGTAGCTTGCTGTTACTTCTAGAACATCTGCTGCATCAACTGATTCACCTGACTTAAATGTCTTCTCAATAACACGTCCATTTTTTAGATTGCGTAACTTGACACGATTAAATGCTTGACCTTTACCTGGCTTCACAAATTCGTTTTCAACGATCACCATCGGGTTGCCATCTAGTAAAAGTTTCAAACCGTTTTTAAATTCATTTGTACTAAAACTTGCCATCTTTTTCCTCTTTAGTATATTAGCGCTACTTTATTTCAAAACGTCGAACATGATACACGAAAAACACATCAGGCAACAGAATAAAGCGCATAGCAAAAATTCAGATTGGAAAAATGCATTGGCAAAAGGTTTCACCCATTGGCAAGATTTGGCGCAATTTTTGGAAATTGATCCTACATCTTATGATATTCCAACATTTGAATCATTCCCAATGCGCATCCCTAAAGGCTTTGCGTCGCGTATGCAAAAGGGGGATATTAATGACCCATTATTATTACAAGTATTACCCTTAGTAAAAGAGTTTGATATGGTCAATGATTATGTTGATGATCCTTTGCAAGAAGCAGATTTTAATCCGGCAAAAGGGCTTTTACATAAATATAAAAATCGTGCATTATTAATCCTTCACCCAGCGTGTGCTGTGCATTGTCGCTATTGCTTTCGTCGGGAGTATGATTATCAAGCGCAAACACAATCAAAAGCATTGTGGCGTGATACTTTTGACTATATTCGTAAAAACACAGCGCTTGATGAGATCATCCTCTCTGGTGGTGATCCACTTATGCATAATGATGCACTGTTGGCGTGGTTTTTGGCACAAATTGAGGCAATTTCGCATATCAAACGCTTGCGTATTCATACTCGAATTCCGATAGTGTTGCCCGAGCGAATCACCGATGAGTTAATCAATGTGTTTAAAGAAACACGCTTGCAAAAAATTATGGTTATTCACGCCAATCATGCCAATGAGATTAATGATGATGTCATCATTTCTTTGGCGGCACTTAAGAATCGGTCCCAGTTTACTTTACTTAATCAATCAACCTTGCTTAAAGGTGTTAATGATAATGCACATATATTAAACGCTTTATCTGAAGCACTTTTTGCTGCAGGAGTCATGCCATATTATTTACATGTGCTTGATAAAGTCAAAGGGGCAGCACACTTTGATATTGATGAGTCAACAGCCAAGGAAATACATACTAAGCTTAAATCGTTAACTTCAGGCTATCTTGTTCCTAAATTGACACGCGAAGTGGCACATGAAATGGCAAAAACTTGGATAAATTAATGCTTTTTTGCATAAAAGCATTGAAACTAAAGACACGATATAGCTTAATATCATTGATTTAAGCGTTTTATGATGAGAAGGAAATAATGTTAAAAATAATCAATAAAGTAACAAAGGTATGTTTTATGGCAGTAGTATTAACCGGCGTGTCACAGGCGTCTGATTGTGATAGCAGCAGACTCACCAATGCATTTAATTTAATTGCTAAGCGCGCTGAAGTTATGCAATTAGTTGCTGCTGATAAATACTCAGATAAAACAAGTATTTATGCACCAGCGCGTGAGATACAAGTGCTAAAAAATGTTCAAAAAATTGCTAATAAAGAAAATTTGCCACTTTATCCAACTTTAATGTTTAGTCAGTTACAAATGGATATGTCAAAGTTTATTGAACAGTATTGGCTAGATAAGTGGCTTGCTGACCCTAAAAGCTTTGATCATAAAGATTTAGATCTAACAAAATTAAGAGTGACGATCAGCAGTGTTGATAAATCACTTTATCCTGCAATTAAAGATGCATTACCATCGCTTAAGCGTTGCTCATTAGCGATTAGTTCAAAAGCATTTAAAGCAGCGATGAATAAAGTTGAAGGGGTGCCTAGTAATCCGGATTATGTGAATATGATGTTGGCAAGCTTAGTGGCAATTTCTCAAGCTCAGCAATAATCCTTTGTGGTAGCAGTTTATTCATGCAATCCATATGCCCTAATGGGCATTCGCGTTTAAAGCAAGGACGACACTCAAGCCCCTCAAGATAAACACTTTTCGCTAATGTGTTTAATGGTGGTGTGAACTTATCAGAAGTGGAACCATAAATAACAAGCGTTGGGATATTAAGCGCGCAAGCAATATGCATTAATCCTGAGTCATTACTAATAACCCGTTGACAACTCGCCAATAAATAAACCGCTTCTGGCAACGTAGTTTTTCCGGCTAAATTAAATAAATGCGCATGATGATTACAACCTTTACTAATATCTGAGGTGGTTTGCTGATCTTTAGCGCCACCTAATAAAAGCACTTGATAATTTTGATCCAAAAGATATTGCGCAAGCTCTGTATAATACGCACTTGGCCATTTTTTAGCAGGACCAAACTCAGCTCCTGGGCACAACGCAATGATCGGCTTATCTTTGGTTAAACGATACTTAGTCAGTGTGGCTTCAACTAAGTGACGATCAATATTAAATTTAGGGTAGGGCAGTTTTGCGGGTAAGCGCTCTTTTTTAGCAATGCCTAATGCACAAAAACGCTCAATCATTAAGGGGTATTTTGCTTTATCGAGTTTACGGCGATCATTTAGCAGCACAAAACGCATCTCGCCATGCCAGCCTGTGCGTTTTTTAATGCGAGCAAAAAAAGGAATTAATGCCGATTTCCATGAGTTAGGTAATACGATTGCATTGGTATAATCTTTGCCTTTAAACTCAAGGGCTTTTTGTTTACGCTCATTAAAGCCAAATTGACCATGCTGAAAATCAAGCTCAAAAGCTCGATTAATTTCAGGCATGAATTGCGCAAGCTCACAGCAATGCTTGGGAGCTGCAATATCAATAATGCAATTGGGGTCTTGTGATTTGAGAAAGCGATAAAGCGATTGTGACATCACCATATCACCAACCCAACTGGGTGCGATAATCAGATATTTATGCATCAGAGACAGTTTGATCATTATTAACGACAACAAAGCGCGTACTACAATATGGGCAGACACCTTCGTTTTGGTCATGTAGATCAATATATACGCGTGGATGCTGATTCCAAGAAGCATGTTCAGGAATAGGGCAACAGATTCTTTGTCCACTGGACACTTTGACGATTTGAATATCTTTAGACATAAAAAACACTCTAGCTAACTATGCATAATGACGTGTAGTGTAGCATAGAGTATTGGTTGCGACAATTCGTCTGCTTTGAATTAAGTGGAAAGTTATTGTGGGGCTAGCTTAAGGCATTAGCGCTTTGAGTTTTGTTATATCAAGTATGGTAATATCTTTGTGCTTAGCCTGAACAACTCCATCTTTAGATAATGTTTTAAAGGCACGTGAAACGGTTTCAATACTTAGGTTGAGATGGTTGGCGATTTCTAAATGCTTCATCGGTAAAGTAAAGGATATGTTGGAATAACCACAGCGTTTTTGATGTGTGCTTAAGCGATAAATAAATTGTGCTAATTTAATATGTGCCTCACAAGTTGCATCAATAAGATGTATAGCAGCATTAAACTTCTTACTCATTAATTGCAAGAAATCCAAATTAGATAGCGTGTCATTTGAAATGGCTTGTACAAAACTATGGTAATCAAAGCCACATACCGTACTATCCTCTAAAGCAATGGCATTTAATTGATGCGTACTTGCCTCAATACCATCAAATCCAAAGGCATCACCTTGCAGACAAAAATCAACAATATGTTCATGGTCATTTACCAGTTTAAAGCTACCAGCACGCACACTATAAAAGGCAGTTAGATTGCGATTGATTGTATATAACGCATCGCCTTTTTTGACATTAACTGCAAGGGACTTCACTTGGGTTAATGTTTTGTCATCATCAAACGGATTAATATTAAGTGCGCTACATAAATCACGGCAATCACAAAAATGACAAGTTTTAGGGCGATCAGTTGATTTATGTGTTGGGCGTATCACCATGAATTTGTTTAACTATTCTAATAAGAAATATCAGGCATTGTGCCAAAAACTTGATATATGTCAACAAACAGCAAGCTTAAGCGATTGATTTATCTTTGATAGTTTAGCTCGGTGATAACTCAAACTACAATGGCGCTAAGATGCTTTGTGATATACAAAGTGTATGTTCAATCATATGAAGGGTAGTATAAATGATACCAAGTCTATTATCGGTGGAGCTTGCGCGTTGGCAATTTGCCTTTGTCGCCTGCTTTCACTTTATTTTTGTACCATTGACACTGGGGCTTACGTGGATTATTTTCACGATGGAGCTTATGTATGTCATCACTGGCAAACAAGTCTATAAGGACATGACCAAATTCTGGGGAAAACTCCTTGGAATTAACTTTGCAGTAGGTGTTCTTTCGGGTTTAACAATGGAGTTTTCATTCGGTTTAAACTGGGCATATTACTCACAATTTGTTGGTGATATTTTTGGAACACCATTAGCGATTGAAGGCTTGGTTGCCTTTATGCTTGAGTCAACCTTTGTTGGTATGTTCTTCTTAGGTTGGAACAAGCTCTCTAAGAAACAGCACTTATGTGTGACATTCTGTTTGGCAATTGGTTCAAATCTATCTGCACTTTTAATTCTAGTTGCTAATGGCTTTATGCAAGTCCCTGCCGGTGGCGAATTTGTCTGGCAGACAATGCGTATGGAAACAACGCATTTGTGGGATTTATTTATTAATCCGATAGCGCAAATTGGTTTTGCGCACACGGTAATTGCCGGCTATATAACATCGTCTGTTTTTGTCATTGGTATTAGCGCTTTTTACTTGCTGCGCAAGAAAAATAAAAGTGATGTTGCCTTTGCTAAACGTTCAATGGGGGTTGGCTTAGGCTTTGGTTTAATCGCTTCATTAATGGTGATGGTAATGGGCGATGAGCAGGGTATTCTGGCGTATAAATATCAACCAATGAAGCTTGCTGCAATTGAAGCGGAATGGGGCACTCAAGCGCCTCCGGCTAATTTTAATGTCATTGCTTTCCCTAATCAGTCTGAGCGCAAGAATGACTTTTCAATTCAAGTACCTAAATTATTAGGTCTGTTAGCAACCCATTCATTTGATCAGAAAATTTATGGCGTCAACACCATATTATTTGATGGTTATACTGATGTCATAACAGGTAAAGAAATCCCTGCAGTTACGACACGCATTGCCAATGGTGCCAAGGCATATGAAGCAATGATGAAAATGCGCGATGGCTCGGCAGCGAAAAGTGACTACGCTACTTATAATGAATATCATCAAGATCTGGGTTATGGCATGTTGCTATTGCGTTATTTGCCAGTTGGTGAACCATTAACTCAAGCGACTTCGCAACAGATTCGTGCGGCAGCCTTAGATACAGTACCAAATGTTTCAACCATATTCTGGACATTTAGAATAATGGTTGGCATTGGCGTATTTATGTTCCTTGTCATGGTTGGCGGCTTGATCTTGCTCTTTAGAAAAACTTTATGGGAGAAGCGTTGGGTTTTACGAACGATGCTTTATATGATCCCATTACCGTGGATTGCTTGCTTATGTGGTTGGATCGTTACCGAACATGGACGTCAACCATGGACAGTGTATGATATATTGCCAACAACCGTAAGCTCGTCAATGATCAATGGCTGGGATATTTTATTCACATTAGTAATATTCTGCTTGTTCTACGCCTTATTGTTTGCTGTTGAAATGTATTTGATGTTTAAGTTTGCGCGTTTGGGGCCAAGCAAAGTCCTTAATAAAGCATCAGCAACTACGAAGGAGAAGCAATAATGATGGATTTATATAGTGTTATTCAGTTATTAAGCTGGCTTGCGGTTGGTCTTATCATGTTCTTGACAGCTGCAACAATGTGCTTTGACTTTGGTGCCGGCATCTTAGCGCGTTTTGTCGGTAAAAATGACAATGAAAAACGTGCGATTATCAATATTGTTGCACCAACATGGGATGGTAATCAGGTCTGGTTAATCACCGCTGGAGCTGGATTGTTTGCGATTTGGCCACGTGTCTATGCCGGTTCATTCTCAGGTATGTATTTAGGTGTTTTGGTTGTGCTTTGGGGCTTGTTTTTACGTCCTGTTGCCTTTGAGTATCGTCATAAAATTGAAAATACCAAATGGGCAGGTTTCTGGGATTGGATGCTGTGCTTAGGTAGCTTGATTCCTATTTTGATCATTGGTGTGGCTATTGGTAATTTATTCTTAGGTTTACCATTTCAATTTGACCCACATAGCTTACGTTTTTACTATGGTGAAACCAAAGCACTGGTGCAAGAGCCTGCCTTTATTTCATTAATTGGACTATTAAGACCATTTGCGTTATTAATTGGTATTTTTGCCGTAGTTATGTCGATTATGCATGGCGCATCATATTGTGCAATGCGTACCAGTGGCGTGCTATTAGATCGTTTTGTTAAGATCCAAAAAGTAAGTGCATGGCTTTTTATTATTCTATTTGCCATCGGCGGTATTTGGCTTATCTTTATTCCTGGCTTTCACTGGCAGCTAGCAAGTGAGTTAAACACCTATTCACAGGCGATCAATCATCCATTAACAGGTGGCGTTGTGACAGTCACACAAGGTGGCTGGTGGAGTAATTATGGCAATCATATCTGGATGCTAATCGCGCCTGTATTAGGCTTTGTTGGTGCAATAATGGTATTGAGCTTTGCTAAAAAATCAAATCCACTACTTGCATTTTCAGGTAGTGTTATCGCATGCTTTGGTGCGGTGTTTACACTAGGCTTTAGCTTATTTCCATTTATCATGCCATCAAGCATTGAACCTATGCAAAGCATGGTGCTTTGGAACTCAAGTAGTTCATTGACCTCATTAATTGGCATATTGGTTGTGGCAGTGATTATGTTGCCAATCATTTTTATCTACACAACCTTTGTATACAAAAAAATGTGGGGTAGAGATGCTAAGATGACAGCGCAAGAAGTAGAACAACGCTCGCATGAGTTATATTAAGAAGACTAAGGAGCTCTTAAAATGAAATTAATTTTATGGATTATTGGCATTGCCGCTTTGGTGTTGTCCTATGTATTTGAAAGCTTTTATATATTCTGGTTGGCAACGGCTTTTACTGCGGTAGTTGCAGGATGCACTGTCGCTCATAGTGTTGATAAAAACCTACCAGCTGAAAGCGAATAACAACTCAATTTCTCCAATGGAATCATATTTCCATCAAATATCCTTCTTCATGCGCGATATATTTTTTATTTTACACTACACTTATTTGTGATTAAGATGTGCATGGATTGCCAAATTGGCATAAGCAAATAGGAAAAACATATGAGAATATGCTTTATTATGTACCCTTGGGAGCGTGTTGAACCAAAGATGGATTCAACACTGCGTTTGATTCACGAATGTGTTAAAAGAGGGCATACAGTTGCGATCGCAACACCTAGTAATCTTACGATTCGTGATAGTGTTGCACAGGCTTATGCGGATGTTTTTACCAAAGAGACAAAGATAAGCTCAAGCTTTGTATCCTTTTACAATAATGCTAAGTTTAAACGTTGCCAATTGCCATTATCAGGTTTTGATGTGATTTTTATGCGTGATAATCCACCGTTGGATAATTTGGCATTAAACTTCCTTGATTCAATTCATTCAGATACTTTTATTATGAATAGCTTAAATGGGCTTAGAATCGCTAATAATAAGCTTTATACCGCAGGTTTTAATGATCATGAAAATCGTTTTATTCCAGTAACACACGCCTCAAAAAACCGTGAATATTTACAACGTGTTCTTGAGGAGGAAGCAGGAGAGAAAATGATACTTAAACCACTAAACGGTTTTGGTGGAGAGGGTGTTATCGTTGTTGAGAAAAAAGCGTCTTCTAATTTTAAATCGCTGCTTGATTTTTATATAGGGGATAAAAACTCCAAAGGTAATTATGTCATCTTGCAAGAGTATGTTGATGGTGCTGAAGAGGGCGATGTACGGATTCTCATGCTCAACGGTGAGCCAATTGGTGCAATGAAACGCGTACCGGCTAAAGATGACATTCGCTCAAACGTGCATGCAGGTGGGCATGTGCAAAAGCATAGCTTAAGCAAACAAGAAAAAGCATTATGCAAATTTATTGGTCCTAAATTGGTAGAAGATGGTTTGTACTTTGTCGGAGTTGATGTCATCAATGGCAAGTTAATCGAGGTTAACGTCCAAAGTCCCGGTGGAATCTCACGAATTAATATGTTGAATAAAGTGAAACTACAAGAAAAAGTCATCGATTTTTTGGAAAACATTGTCGTTACACGCAAAAATTTGATCAAACATAAGCAATTATTAACCAAGGTGAT
Organism: Cysteiniphilum sp.; assembly: GCF_057495195.1. NCBI lineage: Bacteria > Pseudomonadati > Pseudomonadota > Gammaproteobacteria > Thiotrichales > Fastidiosibacteraceae > Cysteiniphilum > Cysteiniphilum sp. Next base: position 22,198 of record NZ_JBXTEF010000055.1, read on the forward strand.
TGATGATGCTAACGCTAACGACCAATGAAATTATTGATAGAATAAATGCCCACGAGTGCTTTGAAGCAACGGTTGATCATGGTGGATTTAGCATTTCCATTCGTGATTATGCCCCATTTATCGCTACGGCTATCCATGCGGGAAGTAACTTCAGTAATAAGCTTAAGTCTCACTGTAAACTGACGGAAACTGAGCGCTATTTTGAAGAAGATCCATTTACCGATCATTTTATTACTGGACTGCCCATCACATTAATTGCCCATGATTCGCGTTATGCTTATGATCTCAATCGCACACCAGATTCATGTATTTATTATACTGCTTGGGGTAAAGCTGTGTGGCATACGCCACTTGCTGATAAAGTAAAGAATACTTTAATCGCTAGGCATGCAAGTTATTATGAAGTGCTTTCAGCACTTGTGAATGTAATTGAAAGCACATATCAAAAATGCTGTATTATCGATGTACACAGTTATAATTATCAACGTATTAGGGATAAAGTCACACCAGTGTTTAACATTGGTACACATTTTATCAATAAGCGTAAATGGCATAACACGCTTAAGAAGTTTAGCCTAGCACTGTTAACCGAAATGAATATTCCCAATATTCAAACGACTGTTGAGCATGATTTGGTATTTTATGGGCGTGCTTATCAGGCCGAGTTTATTCATACACAGTTTAAAAACACCTTACTTATCCCTTTAGAGGTCAAAAAAATCTATATGGATGAGTTAAGTGGCGAGAATTATCCTTTAGTTATTGAGGCAATTGCGCAAGGCTTGCAAAGTGCGATATATAAAGCAATGGAAGGATTTAGTAAAACCTCTCGTCAAGCACGCCAAAAAAACAAAGGCATGCTTGACAAAGGATTACTTGCTTTTGATAAACGACTTTTTCAATTATCACGTAAGATCGATGTGCTTAATTATGTTAACCCGATTAATTTTCACATCGAGAAGAAGAAGTTTTTCCAAAAACGTGGCGATTACGAACCAAAATTTCATTATCGCCAGTTAAAGATTAATCCTTTTGAATTTAGAGAGAAGCTTTATCACCTACCTTTGCATGATGTTGAATCTCCTGCGTTAAGGCAGTTATATTGTGAGGTAATTGACTCGATTGCATTAGATGTTGATCTTTTAACAAGTGTTGGCAAAGATGAGTTTTTTTATAATAGTTTGCGTATCTATGGTGAGCCGAGTAATCGTGATATTGCTAATGCCAACTTTTTACTGCATGCACCTGATATTACTAAACCATGTAAGTCAAGTTATGAAGGTGATGAGATTATCAATGCCTTTGAAGAAGTCATTCAGAGTTATCAAATTGATTTCAAAATCAAGCTTTCCGATCAGATTATCGCCAAAGCAATGGTTGATAATGGCAAAAAAGAAGTTGTGATTAATAAAAATGCTAAATTCAATCATAAAGAGCTACAAGCGTTAATTCATCATGAGGTTGGCGTGCATGCATTAACAACCATTAATGCTGAAGCTCAACCTTTGTCATTATTGCGTTTAGGCTTGCCAAATAACATGCATACACAAGAAGGATTGGCGATCTTTAGTGAGTATTTATCTGGAAACCTCACGATTAAGCGTCTGCATGAATTAGCACTTCGTGTTATCGCTGTTGAGCATATGATTAAGCATATGCAGTTTTCTAAAACTTATCATTATTTGCGCTCGATCAGTGGGCTTGAATCACATGCCTGTTTTCGTTTGGTTGCACGCGTTTATCGTGGTGGCGGATTTAGTAAAGACTTCTTATATCTTAGTGGCTTGCGTGAGATTATTGATGTGCATCAAAAGATGGATATTAATCTGTTATTTACTGGCAAAACCAGTCTTAAGTATCTTGATAGCTTGCATAAAATTGCTAATGAAGGGTATTTGATAGCGCCTAAGCTTATTCCCGTGAGTTACCAATCACCAACCGTTGATGCCGATGATCAAATTATTCGCTATTTGATGCAGTCGATTAAATAACTGAAGTTACACACTTTGCGATTTTTTAAAGACTACCCCGTCTGCTTCGCATCCACCCCTTCGCTAACGCATAGGTTTATAGGGATCTTTT
>NZ_JBXTEF010000056.1:0-20688 GCF_057495195.1 Cysteiniphilum sp.
AGTTGCTCTGTTTATTCTAGCAATAACACACTACATCAATATTAAATTTAAATTGACACAGTTTTATGAACACTCCCCGTAAATCATTTTGCGGTGTTAGATACTTTGATGGACGGTATATGACCCACCTGTGGTGCGCAAGGCCAAGTAACAACCTCACACACCACACCCCCTGCGCTTTCACTTGAGCATATTAGCACTTCGCATTCATGCATGAATAGCCCTTTTATGTAACGATTTGTTTACATATATTAATCCCATCTGCGTTAAAGCCTGCTAGACTTGAGCAATCACTTATAACACGATCACAAGGAAGCCTGATGTCAAATCCAAAGCAACGCTACTCAATCTGGATGCTATGTGTTTTTATAGGTGCTTGCATAATCTTAGTTATTCAAAGCTCACTGATGGTAAGGAATCTATATAAAGATGCTATCGATCAGAAACATCATTATCGCGTTATTAAGGATCTTATTGCTATCCGCGACGCTATGGCAAAGCTAGATGCCAGTGAACTTGAGCTGGCCATTCAAACTTATGAGCAAATTACGCGACATTCCATATCTATTGAAGTACATTCGCATACCAGTGACCACCCAGAGCTGCATACCTATAATCAGATGATTGAATATTTCAAAATACACAAGCAAATATCTTTTGATCAATACTATCCAAATGCTGACCAATGGGTATTTTTCAGCTTCAAACCACAGAATCCGTGGTTGGATCCACTAGTTATTATTGCCGTTATATTACGCTTCATTTTTATGTTCATGGTCATTTATTTGATTATTTATAGTGGTTTAAAGCTATTTAGACAATCCATTTATGAGCTGGGTAATGGCAATAACAACAGATCATTCCTTGGCAAAACCAAGCATGCCTTAGAACAAAAGGTCAAAGATCTTATCGCTGAGCGAACCATGATTCTTGCCACACTTTTTCATGATATTAAGACACCTCTAGCGCGCGCTAAAGTGCGCCTTCAAACCGAATATGAACTTGATCAAGTACCGGCTGATTTAGATGAGATTGATGAGCTTATTAAGGCTACAGTGAGTTATTATCAAGAGAGCACCCAAGATACAAGCTTTAAGATCAATACGACTTTTGCCCGCCTTAAACAGCAACACCCTGATAAAATAAGTATTAACTCAACACAAGATTATATGGTGCACGGCAATGAGACGCTACTCTATCGTGCCTTTAGCAATATCACCAATAACGCAATTAAATATGCAACGCATTGCAGCATTGACTGCAATATAGAACAAAACAAATTAATTATACGCTTTCAAGACACAGGTCCTGGCGTCCCTCAAGATAAAATCGACAAGCTATTTCTCGCACATCACAAAAATTTGCATAACACACAAAACAGTCAAGGTCATGGTTTGGGGCTCGCTATTTGCAAGAAAATTATTGAACTGCACAAAGGAGAAATCTCAGCAAGCTCTAATGAGCAAGGCTTGTGCATTACGGTGAAATTAATTGCCACTGAAGAAAATACTTCACCTTTATAAAGGAAATAACAGCATCTTCTATCATTTTTACAATATAGCAGCGCGCCTATTTAGTGCTTATCTTTTTATCAGTGTTTTGTATTAACGCTGATTCCCTAACTTGCTTAAAGACCATCTCTTGTTTCATTACATCTAAAGGCAGGCCATGTCCCGCACTTTCATAGTAAGATCCATAGATTTGTTTATTAATGATCGTAAGTGGTGATGGAATAAATTGACTTGCCCAGCCCCACAAAGTTTCCCTTTTCTCCAAATCACTCGCTCCCGACTTAAAGGCATTTGCCGCATTACTTATCCCGATAACTTTGCTTTGCATATCAGCTATGCTTTGTGTATTTTCAACTGTCTTAATTTTACTTTCTGCGGCTGCTATTGCTGCTTCATTAATATCATTTTTGATCTCATTGATTTTTTCATCAAAATTATGTTGTATCTGACTCACCGTGGTTTTATCTACATTATTACTCTCTATCTTCACATCACTGATATTTGAACTTTCCATTTGTTGATAATTATCCAACTCAATCGTTTTAGTAATTTTTTCCATTACATGTGATTTTACTTTTGCAACAATCACATCCCCTAGATATTGACCAACCAAATATCCCGCTTGTGAATGATTGCCATAGTGATGAGCATAACCAACATTATACATTGTGGTTAATGTATCACGCTGCCCAACCAAAGAAGTTACTTTTTGGATCGACATAAACACTTCCCCAAGTTGGGGAGCAACTAAAGCATTATTAATACCTTTTTCCAGAAAGTTACTACCTATTAGCATATTACTTGAGTAAAAGAAATTGGCGCCCATGGTTATTGTTGCTGCTGCATTCATGGCGTGATCCACACGTTCAAGCACATAGGCTGGACTTGAATAATCGGTTATAATGTCATCGCCTAGCATATATTTCGTAAATAAATTAGCGTGACGAGCCATATCATAAAAATCACTTGTCATGCTGTAGGCAGTGGTACCTAATTGCCTAGCTGCATTACCATAAAAACCCTTCATTCCTTGGAACCATTTATTTGTACCCATGCCCCCCCATTCAATATCATTATTAGAGGCTACTTTTGCCGCATAATATAAAGGGTTCAACAATAAAATTTTATCAAATGTATTAACAAACGCATCGACAAAATTTCCAGGCTTAACTAACTCATATTCATACCCGGTTAATGAAACTAACCATTCTCGATTAACTTCTCCCGCATCGGAATAAATACCTACAATGTTTCTACCATCCGTTAGCCTCCCTTCAAATCGTCCATTATGAATAGTAGCACCCGGTAGCTCAAAGGTATACTCACGCGAACCATCTGCACTTTGACTTACACGCATTAATGGATCACCTGACTCAGTCACCACATGAACAATGGTTTCATTAGTTTGATTATTTATACTTTTAGCAATGTAACCATTAGCATCTTTTAAATGCAAGTCGTCTTTATCTTTGCTTTCTCCAAGCACTGCTGATTTCATGGCATAAAGCGCATCTTCTAGCGTGTCAAGTTTACGTGCTTTTTTTTCAGAATGATTAAATATTTCACTGATCTGCACTGGGTACTTTCTATCATAACGATACTCATATATTCTTTGCTCATTATCATAGGTTTGAATAACATCTAGCGCAACGTTATTAAAGCCGTTAAGTACTACCCGTTGAGAGATCATATTTTTGCCATCTTCCAATATTGGGCAATACCCTTTGTCATATGCCTCACAGTTATAGCTAATCAAATTACCCAAACGATCATAGCTATATTTATCCGTATGTGAGACATCCGCCCCCACTCCAATCATGGTGTCACGCGCAATAACTTGATTATAAACCGTTGGATTATATTTATATTGATAACGTTTAAGCTTATTTAAGTGTGTTTTTACTTCAACCAGTTGTCCCAAATCATCATATCGATATTCGCTATAAAATCCATGAGGCATATTGATCCTGCGCAACCCATATTGATTATGATGATACTCTATCTCATAACGTTCATTTTGCTGTGAATTCACAAGTGTCACTTTGCTTAACTTTGATTTATGATCATCAATATATTTATAGCTATAAGTAGCTAGTAATTTTGGAGATGAATTGGGTGACAGTTCATCTATATAAATAATGTCAGACATATCCGTTGTTTCATAACGCAATTTGTATCCATAGGTTAGCCCTGCTGTTTGAATGGTTTTCACTAAACTATATTGAGAGCTATCATAATCATAGGTATAGTTTCCTGCAGATGAAGATGACTGAACGAGTCTACCACCATTATCATACCTATAGTCATAGCTATGATTGTTTTCATCAATGTAATTTGAGATATTGCCTTTATCATCATATTTATAGCGCTTTGTTTTGCCATTAACTAATGTTTCTGTAGACACCTTACCATAATAACAGCCATTACCAGTTGTCCAACAGTACATCAACTGCACACCTTCTTTTGTTATACGCGGAAGAAAAATGCCATGGTTACTGTCATAATACTCTGAATACTCATATGTAATGATTTTATCGGCAACATTTGGATATATTGCCTTATTAACAGCATATATTTCCTTATTCTCCTTACCTCTAATTACCATTCTACCATCAGGCTCCAGAGATAATAGGCCGTTAAACACAATAACATTAACGCCATCAAGAAAACTTGCTTTATCTGTTGGGAAAGTTCTTGCTGAATTCCATATTAAATTATCATTTATGTCATATAAAACCATTTGTCTTGCATATGGTCCTTGATCTTCAAATTTAAATCTTAACCTGTCTGTTTTAAGCTCCTCTCCTAAATTAAAAGTTTTGTCTAAGGGGACGCTTACTTGGTCTGGTAACAATGGATAGTGCTGTGCTCTAATGGCATATACTTTTATATTTTGTGGTAAATTTTCATCTGTAGGTACCTCTCTGTAGTTAAATAGTTTTAATGTCTTTGATATGCCTTCTTGAGTTAATAGTTCTACTTTAATTGGCACCTCATACTGATCTTCTAACATTTTGGTATGAGTTATTTTACTGTCTCCATTGGCTAGTTTTTCTTTTAAAAGCGCATCCCCTAGCGCACTATCTTCTTTAATTAGCTGAGCTTTTTGCTTAAATTGATTAATATGGGAAGCAATATAACTCTCAATTGCTAATTGATCTGGGAATACTTCTAACTGAGACCTGCTGGGGAGATCCAAATACTGATAGGTAATCACCGTATCCATTTTTTTCTCAATAATTATGACCGATTTCAACTCAAATGCAGAGGCATATCGTCTGTTTAACGTGTAGGCTACATTTTCTCCACTGGGCATAATAAATGTATGCACATACTCTCCACTGACTTGATCTAGTTTTGATAACAAATCCGCTAAGTTAAGCTGAACTTTCTGATTATTTTGATCATGCATCGACACCTGTTGTGCAGCTTGTTGCTCATTGATAAATCTACTGTCGGTATATGCTCTATCTGCATAGAAGTATATGCTAAGCATTGTCATATAAACATAACATAACTTACCTATTTGAGCTTTAGTATCACATACGCCAACTTTTTCTACTTGTTTTGCTTTATTCATTTCTGTCTCCAAATTCATGGGAAATATGAATTCTAAAAGCCCCAATAATGATGATTAATTAGTCTACCCACTCATTCATATCACCCGATTTGCCCACCATACAATGACATGCAACGCAAAAATTACACGTCTTATCTAAAGTATAGCGACTAAACATAATATAGTAGAAAAAACAGATTCTTATCAGCGTGGTCAGTTTACTGTTTGGCACGCCTAATTAGGTTTTTAAAGGTTTTCATATTAAAGTGTCAGCTTGGATTTCATGATGATGACTAAAAAAACCTTTATATTTTTTCAAAATTGGGTATATTCTCTAAGCAAATTTCAGCAATCAAATTTTAGGATAACTCCATGTCAGATCTGATGCTTTTTAGTGGCCGCGCAAGCAGCGCATTAACTGAAGAAATCTCTCATTTTTTAGGTGTACAAGTAGGACGCGCTACGGTTTCTAGCTTTAGCGATGGCGAATCTCATATTGAGATTATTGATAACGTCAGAGGCCGTGATGTCTTTATCGTACAATCAACTTGTCCGCCAACCAATGATCATATTATGGAGTTGATGTTTTTAACCGATGCATTGCGCCGTTCGTCCGCTGGACGCATCACAGCAGTAATTCCTTACTTTGGTTATGCCCGCCAAGATCGCCGTGTACGCTCATCACGTGTACCGATTTCAGCACGTGTTGTGGCTGATATGTTAACCGGTGTCGGCATCGATCGTTTATTAACCGTTGATATTCATGCTGAGCAGATTCAAGGCTTTTTTAATATTCCTTTAGATAATGTTTATGGCACACCGATTTTATTAGATTATATTCGCTCATGCCGTTTAGAAAATCCAATTGTTGTATCTCCTGATGTCGGCGGTGTAGTCCGCGCGCGCGCCATGGCAAAAGCACTTAACACTGATTTAGCGATTATTGATAAGCGTCGCCAAAAGGCCAATGAATCTGAAGTGATGAATATTATTGGTGACATTAGTGGACGTCATTGTTTGATTGTTGATGATATTGTTGATACTGCAGGGACACTTTGTAAAGCCGCACAAGCACTTATTGATCATGGTGCGAAGAAAGTATCCGCATACTGCGTTCACCCTGTGTTATCTGGTAAAGCGATTGAAAATATCGAAGGCTCAGTCCTTGAAGAACTAGTCGTTACTAACTCTATTCCACTTCATAATGCTGCCCTTAAGTGCAAGAAAATCAAAACACTATCACTGGCACCTATGCTCTCAGAAGCGATTCGTCGCACCAATAATGAAGAATCTATTAGCTTAATGTTTTGTGATTTGATTTAAATCTTAACTTTCCTTAGCTTTTTTGTTAGAATCCACGAGCTTTCTCGTCAGGGTCGCATGATAAGAAAGTTTTTTAATATAAAATTTAACTTTATAAATATATGTTTTAAGGAAATTAAAATGACAGATTTTACGCTACACGCGGAATTAAAAACTGAAACAGGTACAGGTGCGAGCCGCCGCCTACGTAAAGCAGGGAAAGTTCCTGCAATTATCTATGGCAACGGTTCTGAAGCAACAGCTATCATTCTTGATCACAATAAGATCTTGCATGCTACTGAAAACAAAGCGTTCTATACAGCAACTGTTACTATCGATATCAATGGTAAAACTGAAAGCGTTAAAATCAAAGCATTACAACGTCATCCATTTAAGCCAAAAATCCTTCACGCTGACTTTGTTCGTGCGTAATTCAAAATTAGATTAATCTACCTGAAACCATATTCTCAAAAAACCCCGTCAGTCTGCGACTGACACCCCTCTTGCAAAGTGGGGAATAGAGTCGCCCTTTGCCTAATTCCCCTCTTTGCAAGAGGGGTGCTGAGCTTGCGAAGCAGGGTGTTGTAAAAATCAAAATGAAATCGCAGGTCCCGTAATTAAATCATCTAGACTTTGCAAAGGACCAAGTGGTCTAATCTCATCAATATAGGCTTTGCGTTTTGGCTCACCTGACCACAGCTTATAAACAATCAAATGATCTTGGATAATAAAAACCGCTTGAAAACGCCATCCTTCTTTGAGAACCTCTCGACGAAACCCTGTTAAATCTAAAAATGCATTACCAATACGATCTTCATATTCATACTCCACATCCACCACATACGCCTGACAACGTTTAAATAGACTCAAACATTCACCAACAGGCTCTGGGATGTTCTTACCTGTGCTTAACGGGTCAAACCGAATGCGGATATCCAAGTAGCTCTCAATCTTAACGTTATTGGCAACATAAGGATCAAAACCCATATGGTTAAGCTCAGGTAAAGTCGTTTTATTTGGTGAAACCTCATCATAAACACTCTGAATACTATTAAATGTCTGCCAATGATCATTGCGCTCAACTTTTTTTGATGGCAATAAGAAACTGCATCCAGACAAAAATGCTGCAATCGCACAATATGTTATAATCAGCCGCCATTTCATTGGTTAATCCTTAGCCGTTTTATGTTCCATATGCTAAGTATAGTTTATAATTTGCGATGTAAGTGCCTCTAATTTAAAATTACTCATGTATATATATGATAAAAATATAAAATATGGATAGATTGCAAATTTATAAGCTCAAATTATTTCTCAATATATAGTACAATCGCAAGCGTGTTGTATTTATTGCAACGTTTCATTTAAAAATTAAAATAAGGGGATTTATTATGACTTTTGCTTCTTTAACAAACACTACAGAAACTAATTTTTTTCTATCTGAGCTTTAATTCTTTTTTAGCATAATACATCCCGAGAAAAAGCTTGATCGGGATGGAAATTCATACGATTCATTTCTCTTTTTAAAATTGCTGAATTGATCATTTATAGGTTGTGCAATATTGCACAATTGGTCAAATAAGCATACTCCTGCAGTTTCATTAAACGCACTTTCCCTATCGCTAATTATGGAGATAGCTGTACTATTAAGAAATCGCAACAAATTGTTATTAGGAACTATTTCAATCTCCGTTAAGCATTTAGTATATAACCCCATTAAATCACGGATAGCCACACATAACTCGACAATATTAGCAATATGATTTGGCTTATACATCACTGTATGGTGCTGAATACTAAAAAAGTGCTCTTCAGCGGAATTCTCCCTAAAGTTTGACGGAACCAATATCATGGGTGGATGTTTAGGCTTATAACAATCCTCATAAGCTTTTTGTATATCAAATAATGGCAACTCATTTTCACTTGTTGCCAATTTATGCAACATTGCTTGCCCAGAGATGCTATCAAAAATATGATTGGCCACACTGCTTAGGTAAAATGAATTTTTCACATTTGATTTATGCACCTTAATGTAATCTAAAATCATATCTTGGATTAAATTTTTCGAGTTATTAGCATAGCCTAGGCTCATAATCTCTCTGAGTAAAAACTCTCTAATATGCCAGGTTTTTGACGAACACTTCATATACTCCATAAGCTCAACTGGAAAACCCAAGTACTCACAACGCCAACCACTATTTATATTAAATGCAACGTCTCTTAAAACAGTAAAATCACTACTATAATCAACAGTGTGCACCATTCCTAAGTCAATTTGCATTTGCAAATATTTTGCCCTTTGCTTATAAGTTGGGATTATTACAGGATTTCTAGCTCCTGAACTAATACTCCAACTTGCATTAAGTGCAGACCTATCTGAAAGACTAAAGTAACTTATATAAGCCATTTCACCGATAGATCTAACTGCTCCAGGAATAATATATCCTTCCAGCTCCATAAAAAACTGCATTGATTTTTCAACAACCATGCCAAAAGGAATATTATCCGCAACAATATTGCCATCCGGATCATAGAAATAATCCGCGTCACAGATTAAATCACCATAGCGATAGCTGTACTTTGTAAACTCATATTTTTCAATACCATCTATAGTTTCTAGCAATGCCGTAAACTCTGGATTGGCTTTTTGCATTAAGATACGCGCATCTGCCCAATTTAATTTCTCTACACCCATTTCTCTTTCATCCGCCCCATTTTTATTATTATCATTCTTTTTTACTTAGTAACTGAGGTTACGCACTTTTTCTATTTCAACACCCCGCCTCGCAAGCTCAGCACTCCGTGCAGCTTTACTTATCTCAACTAAATAGTTGATTGCACCCTAAACCAAGTCGAAGGGTAACTCAAAAACAATCACGGACTCCGACTTACGCTCAGTCCACGGTTCCGTAATACAGCTTAGTCACAACCTACATTTTCGTAATGTAACTTAGTTATAGCAATACACCACATCTATCTTAAGCTCCATGACTTAATGCAATACAAATGCATTTAAAAACTGAAATTCAACATGTTAATGTATTATCCATAATTTTAATGTTACTGTATAGTTTGCAAGCTTAAAGAATAAATAAAAATCAGCGATACAGCGCAATAATATAAGATATTTTTATACAAAGAGAAATCCAACTGCTTAAGCAATCGGAAAGTAAGCGTTATTAGTTTACTGAACTGACGCTCGCCTTTGCTGACACAGACGAATTAGATGCGTTAGATGAATTGAAGTAATTAAAGAATTTACCTTCTGGCTTTAAGATAAACACATCATCTTTTTTACCACTAAAGCTTGCTTGATAAGCCTGCATACTGCGCCAGAAATTATAGAAGCTCTCTGATTTGCCATACGCATCTATATAAATTTCAGCCGCTTTTGCATCCGCTTTGGCTTTAACTTCTTTGGCATCACGATCAGCTTGCGCCAAAGTGATTGTCACTGTCGCATCAGCATCTGCACGAATAGACTCTGACATCTGCTCACCTTGTGCGCGAATCGATGCTGCCACTTTTTGACGCTCTGAACGCATTCTTTGATAAATCGATTCCGTCACTGTTTCGGGTAAATCAATCTGTTTAATACGCACATCAACAACATCAATACCGATTTTCTTCGCCTGATCTTGCACACTCTTTGTTAATGTCTGCATCAATTGATCACGCTCATTATTAATCAGACCTTGAATATCAATCTTACCAACTTCAGCACGTAATGACGCCTCTAAGAACTGTCTTAATAATAATTCAGCACGTGAATCATTGCCTGAAACACTGCGATAGAATTGTGAGATATTATTAATCTTCCACTCGAGATACGCATCAATGATCACATCTTTTTGCTCATTGGTCACCACGCGTGATGAGTCAACTGTTAATGTGCGTAAACGCATATCATAGGTTTTCACCTGTTCAACCAGTGGAATTTTAAAATGCAACCCTGGCGTGTAAACCTTAACTTGACCATCACTGGTTTGATTTAACTCACCCAATTTTAAAATCACGGCTTCATTGCCTTGGTTAACACGAAACATTGAGCTGAATATCAATAATAATGCCACGATGACAACAACGATTAGTCCCATTAGTTTATTGCTCATTGCTGACCTCCTTGAACCGTTGAAGAAACTGCCAGCGGTGATAATTTATCACCATAGAATAAATTTTTCGCGCCATCGCCATCAACAATATAGAGCTTGTTGTTTTTAAAGATATTTTCCATCGTTTGATAATATAACTGATTCTCAATAATACTTGGATTTTGCTGATACACAGGTAGCAACTGACTGAAGTTGGCGACATTACCCTGTGCGTCTAATACAACTTTTGACTGATAAGCTCGCGCTTCATCCATAATCCGTTGCGCACGCCCTTTTGCTACTGGCACAACCTTGTTGGCATAGCTTTGCGCCTCGTTTTGCACACGCTCACGATCTTCACGCGCCTTAATTACATCATCAAAGGCACTTTTAACCTCAGCAGGTGCCTGTGCTGGCTGCATGATCACTTCATTAACCAAAATACCCGTTTTGTACTTATTCAAAAGCTTCTCTAATTCTTTTTGCACTTCTAAGGTAATTTGTGTTCTTGAGGTCGTTAGAATCTTCTCTAGTTTGTTCTCACCAACGACTTGGCGCACCGCACTTTCAAGCGCTTGACGCAAGATAAGCTCAGGATTATTGGTGGCAAATAAATAATCTTCTAAATTACCAATACGATACTGTACTGAAAATGACACATGCACAATATTCTCTTCAGAAGTCAGCATTTGCTTATCCAGCTTAATGGTATTTAGTACTTCAACATCTTTTTTGATCACACTGACAAAACCAGGCGCATGCCAATGCATTCCTGGTCCTTCAATACTTGAGAACTTACCGAAGGTCAAAACGGCAGCCTGTTGTGCTGGTTGCACAACATAAACACCCATGCCCGCCCAAATAATAACAGCCGCAGCAACCACGCCAATCGCGATTTTCTTCACCGGTAATGGCTTTTGATCGACACTGCGTGAGTAGATACTTTTGCGCTGATTATCATCTTTTCGCGGTGGTTCATTATTGTTGTTACCATTGTTATTATGGTCGCCACCGTGGTTATTGCCATTATTCCCATTATTGCTCGATGAATTATTATCTTGCTTACGTCCTTTGCCGAGAAATCGACGGATCGCCTCTTCTAAGTCAGGTGGCCCTTGATTAAATACTTTGTGTCGTGACAAAAATTTTAATGCCATAGATACTACTTTTGATTTGCTCTTTCAGTGCCCCTAATGGTGACTAAATTTTGCTATTAACTCAAGCTTATTATTTCGACATATTGCATCAAAATCATTTTTCGCAATGTGTATTGTTAATTGATACTCACCTGTATCAGTTATCTGCTCTTTCTCAACCACGCCTAGTTGATAAAATGCTGCACGAACTTTGCCTTCATTCGGCATCAACGTCAAAACACCTTTGAGCCATTCTTGGTTAAAGTGCTTAGCAATTGACTCATATAAATATTCAATGCCATCTCCAGTTTGTGCTGAGAGATACACATCTGCAGGACGATCTTCATGATAAACAATATGAGGCGTTAAGTTATCTAAACGATCAATTTTGTTATAGACATTAAGTACCGGCTTATCATTCGCCTCAATCTGCTGTAGCACCAATTTAACTTGCTCGATATACGCGCGATGATGCTCATCGGCATAATCAATGACATGCACTAGTAGATCTGCTTCAATCGCTTCTTCAAGCGTTGCGCAAAATGCCTCAACCAAGTCATGTGGTAGATTACGGATAAAGCCCACAGTATCGGATAATACAACTTCACCTAGTTTAGGCACCTCAATTTTACGCAAGGTTGGATCTAACGTCGCAAACAATTGATCTTTAGCTAAAACGCTGGCACCACTTAAGTGATTAAACAACGTTGATTTACCCGCATTAGTATAACCAACAAAAGCGATTGTTGGCACATCATTTTTCTGACGTGACGCGCGACTCAAGCCGCGTTGTTTTTTGACTTTTTCAAGACGTTTTTCAATCTGGGTAATTCGTTGGCGCAATAGACGTCGATCTAGCTCAAGCTGAGTCTCACCCGGTCCACCACGCACCCCAATGCCACCCTTTTGTCGTTCTAAATGTGTCCAACCACGCACTAATCGCGTGGCAGCATAGTTTAATTGCGCCAACTCAACCTGAAGTTTACCTTCATGCGTTTGCGCACGTTGTGAAAATATCTCTAAGATCAAACGCGTGCGATCAATGACTTTGCAGTGTAATGCTTTTTCGATATTGCGCTCTTGTGAAGGCGTAATACTGTGATTAAAAACCACCAGATCAATCTTATGTTCTTCAATCATCGCTTTAATCTCTTCAAGCTTGCCTTTACCACAAAAGTATTTAGGATCAGGCTGTGAGCGACGCGATGTAATAGTCTGTACAATCTGCCAATTAGCAGCATGTACAAGCCCATTGAGCTCAGAAAGCTCAGCGTTTAATTCAGGTTTAGATGAAAAATTAATATCGATGAGTAGGCAATTTTCGCCTACCTTATGTTCTTGAAAGATCTCCAAAGAAAGATCCTCTTAATGTATGTTATAGATAAATATTATTGTTGCTGCGCAGACTGTTGATTGTAATGATCATCTGCATTATTTGCTTCATCATATGACTCTTCAAATGAAGTCTCATCCATCGACTCAAAACCATCTTCTTGCTCTGAATTATGGTTTTGTTGACCGTGATTTGGATTGTAATTGCTATAGACCAAACGCACTGCTTTGGCAGGAACTACTGTTGAGATCGCATGCTTATAAACCATTTGGTTAACGCTATTGCGCAATACGATAGAAAACGAATCAAACGCTTCAATAACGCCTTGCAACTTAATGCCGTTTACCAAGTAAATTGACACAGAGATTTTCTCTTTTCTTAACGCATTTAAAAACGGATCTTGCAAAGATGCGATTCTAGACATAGTAATATCCTCTTTATTGTTCTTTAATAGTTATAATAATTTTAGTTAAGGTTATTTACCTCGCAGCTTGCGCTGCTGGCAGGCATTCTATCACTATCCTTGACCATAACAAAGGACAATAGCGGGATTTTTATGCGCAAACTGCATTTTTGATGAAGTCAAAACGATTCCTCACACAACTGGTGATTCCTTTTATATCATTTTTTCGGCATAATGCTCACCATAATAAAATATCTACTACACAAGCATATGCAACACATCCGAAACTTTTCTATTATTGCGCATATTGATCATGGCAAATCAACGCTTTCTGATCGTTTTATTCAGGTCTGCCAAGGGTTGACTGATCGCGAGATGAAAGAGCAAGTTCTTGATTCAATGGATATTGAACGCGAACGTGGCATTACCATCAAAGCACAAAGTGTGACCTTAAACTATACCGCCAAAGATGGGCAAACCTATCAGCTGAATTTTATTGATACCCCAGGACATGTTGACTTCTCATACGAGGTATCACGTTCGTTAGCTGCTTGTGAAGGTGCATTATTAGTTGTTGATGCTGCTCAAGGCGTTGAAGCACAAACGGTTGCCAACTGCTATACCGCGATTGAACAAAACTTAGAAGTTATTCCCGTGCTTAATAAAATTGACCTGCCATCTGCCGAGCCTGAGCGTGTGTGTGCTGAGATTGAAGATATTATTGGTATCGAAGCTGTGGGTGCAACAACTTGTAGCGCTAAAACTGGCTTGGGTGTTGAAGAGGTTCTAGAGACGATTATTGCCAAAATCCCACCACCTGTTGGTGATCTAAACGCACCATTGCAAGCACTTATTATTGACTCATGGTTTGACCCATATCTTGGTGTGGTATCCCTTGTGCGTATTCGCAATGGACAATTGCACGTAGGAGATAAGATCAAGGTAATGTCATCAGGGCAAACCCATCAAGTCGATCAACTAGGTGTATTCACACCAAAGATGCATAAGCAGCAAACATTAAAGGCAGGTGAAGTTGGATTCATTGTTGCAGGCATTAAAGATATTCATGGCGCGCCTGTAGGGGACACATTAACCTTAGCCAAAAACCCAACAGATAAACCTGTTCCTGGATTTAAACGCGTTCAACCACAAGTCTATGCCGGCATGTTTCCTATTAGTGCTGATGATTTTGAAGCATTTCGTGAGGCATTAGAAAAACTAAGCTTAAATGATGCTTCTCTTTTCTTTGAACCTGAAGTATCACAGGCGCTTGGCTTTGGTTTTCGTTGCGGGTTTTTGGGACTTCTGCATATGGAAATTATTCAAGAGCGCTTGGAGCGTGAATACAATCTTGATTTAATCACCTCAGCACCAACCGTTATTTACAAAGTAACCCTAAAAAATGGTGAAGAGGTTGAAGTTGATAACCCATCAAAGCTACCAGAACCTTCTGCCATCGCTGAGGTACGTGAACCAATTGTTCGCGCGTCTATTTTAGTGCCGCAAGATTATGTCGGTGCGATTATCACACTTTGTGTTGAAAAGCGTGGCACACAAGTTGATATGAACTATTTAGGTCGTCAAGTATCTATCATTTATGACATCCCGATGATTGAGGTGGTTTCTGATTTCTTTGATCGTTTGAAATCTGTTAGTCGCGGCTATGCCTCGCTTGATTATGAACTGCAGCGCTATGAAGGAGCCAACATGGTGCTCTTAGACATTCTTATTAATGGCGAGAAAGTCGATGCCCTTGCCAGCATCGTCCACAAGGATCAATCCGTCTACAAAGGGCGTGAGCTCGTTGAACGCCTAAAAGAGCTTATTCCAAGACAGATGTTTGAAGTTGCTATTCAAGCGGCAATTGGTGGCGCTATCGTTGCTCGAAGTACTGTAAAAGCGATGCGTAAGAACGTTCTCGCTAAATGTTATGGTGGTGATGTATCACGTAAGCGTAAGCTTCTTGAAAAACAAAAAGCCGGTAAAAAGCGCATGAAACAAGTTGGCAACGTTGAGGTACCACAAGAAGCATTTTTATCGGTACTTAAAAAGAATTAACAATTGAAGTTACACACTTTTAAAACTATGGATTTTAAACCCATTAAACTCTCTGCCAAATGGCAAACCGTTATTAGTGGCATTATTGGGGAACGCTCACAGCCATTAAATACGCAAACGCAATACCTCAAACTTAAAGATGGTGATCAACTCAAGCTATCTATCTCTTACGCTGATACCACGACGCAAAATATTACCGTTGTACTGTTTCATGGTCTTTCTGGTGATGAAAACTCTTCATATATGGTGCGCATTGCAAAAAAGCTACTTAATTTAGGTTATCACGTTGTCCGCGTTAACCACCGTGGTGCCAACAAACATTTATTACCTCTAGCAAGAGGCATTTATCATGCCGGCAAGAGTGATGATATTTATGCCGTCTTAGAACACCTTGCAACGGTAGATAAACAAACTCAACTCATCCCAATTGGTTTTTCGATCTCGGGCAATATGCTACTAAAAGCATTAGCTGAACATAGTGATACTGATTTATCAATTAAACACGCAATTGCAATCGCGCCACCAATGGATTTATTAGCCAGCATGGCAAAACTTTCCCAGAAAAATAATGCCATCTTTAATCGACACTTTGCCAAACGCTTATATCAGCTATTCAAGCATCGCGCGATTACGCATGACCATTATCAAATATTTCAAGAAAAAGCAGCTACGTTGCCTAAAAACTATGGCGTCTATGAAATCGATGAGACCTTTACAGCAAAGGAGGCGGGATTTGTTACAGCACATGCGTATTATACTCACTCAAGCGCCAAAAACTATCTTGCCAAAATAACATGTCAAACCACCATCGTCTGCGATCATGATGATCCATTCGTTGATAATCGTTTCGCCATTGGACTTTCACATACGAATATTGATATTCAATGGACTCACAAGGGAGGTCATATGGGTTATTTATCAAGATGCAAGGGCTGGCGCCCCTTTGAATTTTGGCTTGATAAAAAAATTATTTCACTTATTGAAAGCCAATACTAAATATTCACCCATAATTAATCAGCGTACCCTAAGCGTAGGAATATGGTCATAGCCTATTGAGGGGTCTAGTCGGAATACGTCAGTAAACCGGTCATAGTGATTTTAAAATACGTTGCAAAAGCTTATCTCATAAGGCATACAGTTTCTTTAGAATGGAATATATACTGCAAAGATTAATTACTATATTCATGGTGAGTGAGACTGTCCATCTCCTGTAGCAATGCCTTGCCAAATAAAGTTAAATTTGCTCTGGATTTTATTATTTTAATTATAGACATCAAATCTTTTGTAATACGATCTATGCGTAAATCAAGCTCAATTTTATTTTCATCATTGTTTAAGACTTCAATATCTGTGGCTTTAATTTTATTAAATATAATCAGAATATGGTACAGAACATAGCATGAATGAAAAACAGCGTTCTGAGGTCTTAGTTTTTTTCGGAATATGCTTTCAAGTTCGGCATTGCCTTCGACCATAGGGTCAATGAGTTGCTTCATGTATAAATCCATATGAGCGCATTCATGTACAATATTTTCAATATAATCATAGAGACTCCATCTGACTTTAGGAGCCATTACAATAGTTCCCATAAAATTTGGTGATGTTGCTGCAATAAAATGAAAACGACTGAATCCGCTAAGTAACAAATTCAATGCTGTATTACTTCCAAGTCCTCCACACCCAACTATAGTGATATGTAGATTGAGGTTGAACCAATGGTTACTCATACAGTTAAAGCTATTACCGATATCTGTATACTAGAATGTAACTCAATAAATGACATCCAAAACGACCGAATACACGAAAGCGTTGAATTACCTATAACCTCATGATGATAAAGCATACTGAATTATGAATGAAATCAAAAAAAGCAGTTTGGTGTTTATGTCTAAACTTGCAATAAATGTTACGTTAACCGCTAGACCTCAGAATACCGAAGATGGTAAATCTTGGCTCTTAGAAATAAAAACTAAACATGAAAAAAATTTTGAGCAGTATATATTGGTTGGGACAAGAGGAGAGATTAGGCAGTTTAAACAATTAAATGCACTCAGCTCATTTATTGAGGAAATTTTTGGGGAAGGATTTAAATTTGAAGTTATTATATAGACAAAAGCACACAATAATAAAAGTTAATAATTATTGGCTTAAGCTTAAATTAGCAAATAGGCTCTACTTTATCCTTTATAAATATTGGGGAGTTTTAGGCTTTAACTAAGAATACCTCCCACATCAATAAGCATTAGCTAAAAAAACAGACTTGCTTGTAAATTGTGTCAACAAGCTAAAGTACTCAAAATTAAATCTCAAAAATAGCATTCTCCCATTTATGTATAAATATTTATTTATTGGTGCACTAGAATCCAAGATAGGCAAGCTGTTATGTGAAAATGGATTACTACAAGACGAAATAGCCCAAGAAATAGGCTGCACTAGTAGACATGTCAGGAGAGCCATTTCAAATTTGAAAGCAACCCTCGATGCAAAAAATCTAGCTCAGCTAGGGTATAAATGGCACGAATATAAAAGGGATCAACAATCACATTGAGGCAGAATAGAGAATGACTTGTTTAATAGCCTAATCACACAACATAACTTTGTGTAGCAAAAATTTAAAATTTGCACAAACTCGACTCATACCATCAGTTATCTTAAATCAAAATTTTTACCAGTTATGTTACCTTGCTTTGTTACCAGTGATGATTTTATTGGTAACAACGTTTTTTCTTGTTACCTATACGTTACCTGTAATCAAAATGGTTTTTGGATTTTGGTTTTGCTAGATCTCTTGAAAAACTTTCCAGATAAGGCTTTGAAAGTGGTAGCTACGACTGGACTTGAACCAGTGACCCCAGCATTATGAATGCTGTGCTCTAACCAACTGAGCTACGTAGCCACGACAGGGAGGAATATTAGCAAGATTGGTTTTGTTGTCAATGATTTTTTTTATTTTTATCCCCGCACCTGCAAAAATAGCTGATAGATACTGTTTTTTGCTGGGATTGTGTCTATAATGTCCGCCTTATTGCTACAGCAAGATTGACTAAGGCGCGATTTCATCACTGCGCTTATTCTCTTAATATCAGTTGTCGCAATAATGTATAAACAAAATACGAATAAACATAAAGTAGGAACATTTTAGATGTCTGATGGTAGAAATAAACTTAATGATTTTTCATTATTAAAATCATTGGTCGGTGGCAAAAGCATAAAAGACAAAACAGATCGTTTACGTAAAGCACATGCGGCAAAACGCAATGAAACGGGTGATGCCAAAGCGACACGTTCAACGCCTAGACCAAACACTGCTACCAAGCAAGCTCCTCAGACAAGACAAGAGCGTGTCAACCAACCACGCACACCATTTCGCATGCCACAATATGGTCAAAAGCAGCATGAAGAGCTTGTTGTTGATATGCCTGATGCTCAGGAAGATGAGCTAATCATTGAAATTGATCTACAAAAAGAGCTTTATAAAGAAGAGCAGCGCTTGTTTAAATGGCTTTGTGCACGCTTTCCAAAGTGCTTCAATCCACGCGATAAGCGCCCATTGAAAATCGGTATAAGCGATGATATTGAAATCATTTATTATAACGAGCATTTTGCACCGATTGACCAATATGTTCTGAAAAAAGTGATTAAACGCTATGTTGGTGATACTCGTTATCAACGTTCTGTGCTTGAGCATAAACAGCGCTTCAATCTTTATGGCAAGCCAGTTGAAAGCTTTAGTGATGATCACATTGCTTATGCTAAACAGCGTTTAGATGAAATTGCTGAGAAAGCTTACTTACGTTCTCAAGGCATTGATATTAAAACATATTATCAACAAAAACGTGAACAAGAGCAGCAAAAAATTCAAGAACAACAAGAAATGCAAGCTTCCGAGCAAACTGAAAACTCCAATCAGGCAACTGATAGTGATGCTCAAACTAATGAGACAAAAACAAAATCATAACGTTTTATCCTGATCTTTTATCTTCTTATTCCAATACTTTAGCACGACTGATTTCAGGCAATCAAAGTTACGCACTTTTCCTATTTCAACACCCCGCCTCGCAAGCTTAAGCACCCCTCTTGCAAAGAGGGATCGCAGCCGTAGACTGACGGGGTGTTTATAAAATCATAGTTTTTTCTAAAATGCGTAACTCCAGTAGTTACAGGCATTTCCAACAATAATACTCAGCCTACTCTCCTTCACCCTCTGCTTGTACTCAATTGAACACTTGATCAATACATGATAAATTGTACATATGTTCTATTTATTATAGCTGTATCTTATGACTAATGATAATATTGCTGCAGGCAAGTCCAGTATTTTACTATTGAGCATTGTTAGCGTGTTGCTTGGCTGTAGCTATTTCATGGCATCAGACATGTATGTCCCAAGCCTACCCAACATGAGTCATGCGCTATCTACAAGCTCAAATATGGCACGCATGACAATTGCGGTATTTTTGATTGCTTTAGCCTTATCTCAACTTTTTTATGGCCCCGCCTCTGATAAGTTTGGTCGCAAAAGAATTATTTTTATTGGCGCTAGCATTTATTTAATTGGCAGTTTAATCTGTATGTTCTCTTGGAGTATTTATGTATTGATCATTGGTCGAGTTATTCAGGGAGTAGGAACAGGTGCTTTGTTATCATTATCTCGCGTGATTGTTCAAGACTCGGTAGATAAGGATAAATTTATTCATATTGTCGGTTGGTTAAGCCTCTTTTTTATGCTTGCTCCAGCAGGCGCACCAGTACTTGGAGGTGTGATTGAAACTTACTTTAATTGGCGTATCAGTTTTCTTGTCATGTTCATACTTGTTGTTATAACCACTTTAATCGTTGCTACACGCATGCAAGAAACTCACCCATCACACAAGAGAAACACTAATGCCTTAGTCCCTAAACAGTTATTCAAAAACTATCTTGAAATATTAAAACATGCACCTTTTGTAATATATACCTTTTGTATGGTTGCAGGATTTTCTGGCATTGTTGGTTTTTACACTGTTGGCCCCTTTATCCTCATTAACAAGTATGGCATGACTCCACAAAACTTTGGATTTCTATCCATTGCGATCATTGGTTGTGCTTTTATTGCTCGCTTATATATGTCAATCATCTCACTTAAGAAATTTGGCGCAATAAAAACACTCTTTCAAGGCTTATGTTTAATGGTGCTAGCAAGTACTACTTTACTTGTAAGTTCAACGTTAGGATTTGCAGACGAAAAAACATTGGTTATTTGCGTTATGCTTTATGCTATGGGTAGCAGCATCGTAGGACCAACTGTTGTTGGTG
>NZ_JBXTEF010000057.1:0-12613 GCF_057495195.1 Cysteiniphilum sp.
TCATTAACACAATAAATTATGGATTGGCAACTCGTAAACTTTATTTTTGATTATTATTCAACCCTTGATTCGCATTACAAGCTTAAATAAACTCACAGGAGGAATTAATACTATGTCACGCACAGTCAAAGCCGCAACAGGCACGAAACTTACCGCTAAATCATGGCTTACTGAAGCCCCTCTTCGCATGTTGATGAACAACTTGGATCCTGATATTGCTGAACATCCACAAGACCTTGTTGTTTATGGCGGCATTGGTAAAGCAGCACGCAATTGGGAGTGTTTTGATAAGATCGTTGAATGTCTAGAGAAGCTTGAAGATGATGAAACACTACTTATTCAATCAGGCAAACCTGTAGGTGTTTTCAAAACACACACTGATGCACCACGTGTACTGATTGCTAATTCAAACCTTGTGCCACACTGGGCAGATTGGCAGCACTTTAATGAACTTGATAAAAAAGGCTTAATGATGTACGGGCAAATGACCGCCGGCTCTTGGATTTATATCGGTTCACAAGGTATTGTCCAAGGCACCTATGAAACTTTCGTTGAAATGGGACGCCAGTATTATAACGGTGACTTATCTGGCAAATGGATTCTAACGGCAGGATTAGGTGGCATGGGGGGTGCGCAAACACTTGCAGGTGTTTTAGCTGGCGCTTGTGTATTAGCCATTGAATGTGATGAAAGTCGCATTGATTTTAGATTGCGTACAAAATATGTCGACTACAAAGCCAAAACCCTTGATGAGGCAATGGCTATTATCAATGAAGCTTGCGCTGAAAAGCGTGCGATTTCTGTTGGTCTTTTAGGAAATGCTGCCGAGATTTTACCTGAAATGGTCAAGCGCGGCATTAAACCTGATGCAGTTACCGATCAAACGAGCGCACATGATCCCTTAAATGGCTATTTACCAATTGGTTGGAGTTTAGAAAAGGCCAAAAAAGAGCGTCAAAGCAATCCTGATCTTGTCGTTGCTGAAGCTAAAAAATCAATGAGAGCGCATGTAGAAGCCATGCTTGAATTTGCCAAGCAAGGTATTCCCACTTTTGACTATGGTAATAACATTCGCCAAGTCGCCTTTGATGAAGGCTTACAAAATGCGTTTGATTTCCCAGGTTTTGTACCAGCATTTATCCGCCCACTCTTTTGCCAAGGCATTGGACCGTTTAGATGGGTTGCTTTATCTGGTGATCCTGAAGATATTTACAAAACTGATCAAAAAGTCAAAGAGCTTATGCCGCATGATAAGCATCTACATAATTGGCTTGATATGGCAAAAGAGCGTATTGCTTTCCAAGGTCTTCCGGCACGTATTTGCTGGGTTGGTCTAGGCGATCGTGCTCGCCTTGGTTTGGCATTTAATGAAATGGTCAAAAATGGCGAGCTTAAAGGTCCTATCGTTATTGGTCGTGATCACCTAGATTCAGGCTCTGTCGCAAGTCCTAATCGCGAAACAGAAAGCATGAAAGACGGCTCTGATGCGGTATCCGATTGGCCATTACTAAATGCCCTGCTTAATACTGCAGGAGGAGCTACTTGGGTGAGTCTACATCATGGTGGAGGTGTCGGCATGGGCTTTTCACAACATGCCGGTGTTGTTATTGTTGCCGATGGCACTGAAGCTGCAGCGAAACGCTTACAGCGCGTATTAACCAATGATCCAGGCACGGGTGTCATGCGTCATGCCGATGCCGGTTACGATATCGCCATTAACTGTGCTAAAGAGAAGGGACTAAACTTACCCATGATTAACGCCAATTCAAAAGATGATCATTGCACCTCAACCAAGAAAGAGGCATTCATATGAGTGAAGTGATGAACCACGCCAATACAAATAACAACAAGGAGTTAAACCCACAAAGTTTTTGCTTAATCCCTGGTGAGCTTAGCCTTCAGGATATTGAATTACTGATTACTAGCGCCTGCCCTATTCATTTGGATGATCGTGCTTATGCTAAAGTAGCAACTTCTCGCAGCATTGTTGAAGAAGTACTAAGTGCTGGCAAAACAGTTTATGGCATCAATACTGGTTTTGGTTTATTGGCCAATAAAAAAATTCCAACAGCTGATCTTAAAGAGCTACAACGCCGTATCGTTCTCTCTCACGCTACCGGTGTTGGCAAGCCACTGGATAATGACACGGTTAAGCTCATCATGCTCCTTAAAATCAACAGTCTTGCGCAGGGCTATTCAGGTGTCACACAACAGACCTTAGATGCGTTGATCGCCTTTTATAATCATGGTATTTATCCGGTGATCCCAGAGCAAGGCTCAGTTGGGGCATCAGGTGATTTAGCACCTTTGGCACATATGAGTATGCCGCTTATTGGTGAAGGGGATGTTAGTTATCAAGGTCAATGCATTAGTGCACAAGACGCCTTAAAACAAGCAGGTTTAAGTGCTATTAAGCTTCAGGAAAAAGAGGGCTTGGCCTTACTTAACGGCACACAAGCATCAACAGCGATTGCTTTAATGGGCCTAATTAAGGTTGAGCGTAATTTCAGTATTGCCACTATTGCTGGCGCTTTAAGTATTGAAGCAACGTTTGGCAGTATGAAACCTTTTGACCCTGTTATCTCCCAGATCAAGCGCGTTGAGGGACAAATTATTTTCTCACAAGTCATGCGCAATTTATTGGAAAATAGTGAGATTATGCACTCGCATGATCACTGTGGCAAAGTGCAAGACCCTTACTCACTACGCTGCCAACCACAGGTAATGGGTGCGGCATGGCAAGTGATAAATGATGCTAAACGCAATTTATTAAATGAAGCCAATGGCGTATCTGATAATCCGTTGATCTTGCCCGAAACCAAAGAGATTATTTCAGGCGGCAACTTCCACGCTGAAATGGTCGCCATGAGTGACGATATGCTGAGTATCGCTTGTGCTGAGATTGGTGCTATTTCTGAGCGTAGCATTGCCCTTTTGATCGATAAGCATTTAAGCGGCTTACCTGCCTTTTTAATTGAAAATGCCGGACTTAATTCAGGCTTCATGTTGGCACATGTTACTGCATCATCATTAGCCAGTGAGAATAAAACACTGGCGCATCCGGCATCTGTTGATAGTCTGCCAACTTCTGCCAATCAAGAAGATCATGTCAGTATGGCAACTTTTGCCGCACGCAAATTAAATACCATTGCTCAAAATGTATTATCTATCTTAAGTATTGAAGTGCTTGCTGCTTGTCAAGGAGTGTCTCTAAGAGCGCCGCTTAAAACATCCAATCTATTAGATAACAAATATCGCCAGATTCGCGCTAAAGTTCCTTATTACGATGAGGATCGCTACTTTGCGCGCGATATCGAAAATGCCACAGATGTCATCAAGCAACATGCTTTCTATAGTGATGTTCACACACAGCTCTTTTAAATGTTAGAGCCTGTAGAGTGATGAAAAATAAGTGGTATCAGTTATTACCTCTCCCTCTGTGGGATTGCTCGTGCAGCTTAAGCTGCGCGGGTGAGGGGGATAATAAAAACTGGTCAAAAGAGTAAAACGCAATAGCAAAATAATACAGAAGGTTAATAACATGTATGATCTGATCATCCAAAATGCGCGCCTTGTGACCTTCGATCAAAACGAACGCATTTTGGATAACTCCTCCTTAGTCATTAATCAAGGCAAGATCATTGATATCTTAGCCAAAGGTTCAGCACTACCTAAGGCACGTGAAACCATTAATCATAATGGTCAGCTGGTGACACCAGGACTCATTGATTGCCACACACATCTTGTCTATGGTGGCAATCGCGCGGATGAGTTTGAAATGCGCTTAAATGGTGCCTCATATGAGGAAATTGCCAACAAAGGCGGCGGCATTCGTTCAACCGTTACAGCAACACGTAACGCTTCTTTAGATGCGTTATATCATAGTGCTCACAAACGCCTTAAGCAAATGATGCAGTATGGCACAACCACTTGTGAAATTAAATCAGGTTATGGCTTAGATATCGATACTGAGATGAAGATGCTTAAAGTTGCGCAACAGCTTAATACATCAAAAGGTATAGATATTATCCCTACCTTTTTAGGTGCACATGCTTTGCCACCTGAGTTTGATGATAAGGATCAATATATTGATTTTATTATTACTGACATGCTGCCAGTGCTTAAAAAAGAAAATCTGGCACACGTTGTTGATGGATTTTGTGAGAATATTGGCTTTTCACACACACAAATAAAACGCCTGTTTACTCATGCCAAA
The DNA here is from genome assembly GCF_057495195.1 of Cysteiniphilum sp. Classification (NCBI taxonomy): domain Bacteria; kingdom Pseudomonadati; phylum Pseudomonadota; class Gammaproteobacteria; order Thiotrichales; family Fastidiosibacteraceae; genus Cysteiniphilum; species Cysteiniphilum sp. Next base: position 4,217 of record NZ_JBXTEF010000057.1, read on the forward strand.
GAACTTGGGTTTCAGCTAAAGCTACATGCCGAGCAGCTATCTGATCAAAAAGGCGCAGCGCTTGCTGCTGAATTTAACGCACTATCCGCTGATCATTTAGAATATCTTGCAATCGAAGATATTGCCAAACTGCGCGCGGCAAACACGGTTGCTGTTTTATTACCTGGCGCTTATTATTTCTTACGTGAAACCAAGCTGCCACCGGTTGCTGAGCTTTTAAATAATCACGTCAAAATTGCCATTGCTACTGATGCAAACCCAGGCTCATCACCCTTTTTGTCATTACCATTGATGATGAATATGGCATGCACCCTATTTCGCATGACACCATATCAGGCCTTTCAAGCCACAACAATCAATGCCGCTTACGCGCTTGGCATACATGATCAAAAAGGGAGTATTGAAGTCGGTAAATGTGCTGATTTGGTTCTATGGGATTGCGAGCATTACAATCAAATTATCTATGATGCGACATTAAATTACCGTAAAACAACCATTAAGGATGGTGAGTTGCTCGTTTAAAATGCGCTGCATCAGCCCTAAGATCTGAAGAACAGACTTAAGCCTAAACCCCTCTAATCATTTGGTAGACATTGCCATAGCTCTATGTGGTGACATAAGCTCTTTTTGCAAATTAATGCTCTCTAAAACTTTAGGTGCCTCCAAATAGGCAAATATCATATTGCTTATATGCAAACCCCAAAAGTACTGAAATCGAGGCCAGGATTACAGGCCCTATGCTATTTAATAAATTTAAAAACATGATTTTTCCCTTTTCATTTAGTTAAACTATATACATTCCTCCTTCACTGCCAACGTAATTAAACCCATCAAAAGCATCATTACTCATAATAACGTAATGAGTAAAACGCTCTGGTCTCGATACATCAATATTAAATTTAAATTGACACAGCCTCATGAACACTCCCGGCTCATTACTTATGATGGCGATATTGCTACCATCGTTTTATTTGGCATCAAAGACAAAACATGAGCTTAAATGATCATTGACCATCCCCGTTGCTTGCATAAAGGCATAACATATCGTTGGTCCGACAAAGCTAAAACCTTGTGATTTAAGCCATTTACTCATCTGTTTTGACGCTTCAGTGAATGGCGGAATCGCTTCGTGCTCCGTATAAATAATTGCTTCTTTGGGTGCAAAATGCCAAAGTGCCTCAACCATTGATTGTGCTTTAGATAACTTAAGCCAAATTTTAGCATTATTAATCACACTTTTGATCTTAAGACGATTGCGAATAATACCTGTGTTTTGCATTAAAGCTTCAACATCATCCGCTGTCATGTTTGCAACTTTACCAATCTGAAAGTCATAAAAAGCTTGGCGATAATTATCACGTCGCTTTAATATCGTCTGCCAACTTAAGCCTGCTTGTGCTCCTTCTAAACATAAAAACTCAAATAGCCTTTGTTCATCATATAGTGGTACACCCCACTCGTGATCATGATAATTTTGCATCTCTTGGCTTGAGTTTGCCCAAGGACAACGCGTCAAACTCATGATTTGAATTGGGCAACAAAAAGTGGTTTACCATATAAATTGCCATTATCATCCATTTTGGCAATCGCGATACTATCAACCATTACGCTATAGCTTTTGTTATTGAGTAACTTATTTGCTTTATTCGCCAATTCACTATTACCTTTGTTATAAACCGCTGTGATATGTGAGCGATTGCTACCTGGAATATTATAATCACGCCATGCGCTACCGCTTTGCATTTGCGTAAGATCAGCATGCCCCTCTTCAATAGCAACAATCGTTTGATGCGTTGGTGCATTGGGATGTGTTTTGGCCGTTAACTCTGCATTAAGCTCATTCAAAAAGGCATTATCTCCGGCAACATCCAAGGATAACGTATCCCCCGCCACGCTGAAGTTTTTAGCTAAAGTCACCTCTTGCGCTTTAGTATTTTTCGCCAATTGGGTAACCGCTTCAACTAGCTCTTGATAGTTTTTGCCCTTAAACACACCTTGAATAACGCTAATATGCGGCGTTGTAACAACCCTTGTTGCTACATCAGGATATGCCAACGTATTGACTTCTTTTAACAGTGTCAATAATGGCTTATTACCTTTGACAGGAATATATACGGCATATTCCCCCTGATATACATTAGCATGCCCTTTTACGTTATCTTTGGCAGGCACTTGAAGCACAGGCTTATATAAAGGATTTACATGCGCATTATGTAATATAAATAATGCTTTTGTCTGATTAGGACCTTGGTAATTTGTCATTGCAACTGCTGATGACATTAAGCCCATACCTATGAGTGGTAACGATAATATTTTAACGATTTTTTTCATTTTTTTAATTTTTTTCATAAGCTAATCTCTCACCTTTCTATTTTTTCCAAGTAAAATATTCGCTGATTAGCTTAACAAAGTTTTAATTTAAGTGAAGAATGTTTTATAGCAAATAACCTTTACATCTTTTGCGTCTTTTATACCTTTTGCGTCCCTTGCAATGCCAAGCGAATAAGGCTCTCGACACTATCAGCGTCATTTTTGACTTTATGCACGTATTTCTCAGCTTCTTTACGCTTATAGCCAAGCGCTTCTAGTGCATCAATCGCTTGGTGCACCACTGAACTTGCCTGATAGCTTATATTACCTGAATGAACATGACTTGTGCTCTCTTCTGTAGTATGTGGCATGTTCTGTGTTAAAGCATCTAACTCAAGGACTAATTTTGTGATCTTATCTTTCATTTCAATAATAATACGCTCAGCCGTTTTTTTGCCAACGCCTGGAATGGTGCATAACAACCCATGATCTTGTGACTCAATACAGCTGACAAAAGTCACCCCATCCATACCCGATAAGATTGCTAGCGCCATCTTAGCACCAATGCCATTGATCTTAATAAGCTCTTGGAATAATCTACGATCTGACTTAGTGGCAAAGCCATAAAGTTGCTGCGCATCTTCACGCACAACAAAATGGGTATGCAGTATCACCTCTTGCCCAACATCACCAAGCTTATAAATCGAGCTCATGGGTACCCATATTTCATAGCCAACACCCGCGGCTTCAACCAATATCAATGGTGGCTGCTTTTCGATAAGCTCACCTTTTATTCTTCCAATCATCGTAATCGTCCTCGTACAATTTTGTTGGCTCCTGGAATAAACTGCAAACTATTGCGACTATGAAAATGACAAATCGCAATCGCTAAAGCATCCGCAGCATCAGCCTGTGGTTTGCTACTTAATTGCAAACAAGATTGCACCATATGCTGCACTTGAAACTTTGTTGCATTACCATTTCCGACAACGGCCTGCTTAACTTGCTTAGCTGAGTATTCGTTAACCGTGAGATTTTGATTTGCTAAAGCGCACATGGCTACACCGCGTGCTTGTCCGAGTTTCAATGCAGCACCGGGATTTTGAAACATAAAGATCTGTTCAATTGCCGCTTCCGTTGGGCAATAAGCCGCAACAATATCATTAATCCCATCTTGAATTTGTTTTAAACGCTCAGCAGTTGCTTCTTTAGTAATACGGATACAACCACTGGTAACATACAAACATTCTTTTGCCTGCACTTTGATTACACCAAATCCAGTAATGCGCGAGCCTGGATCAATGCCTAAAATAATCACGAATTAAGCGCATCCATAACACTTTCATCAAACTCGACATTACTATAGACGCTTTGCACATCATCAAGATCCTCTAAGCGATCGATCATATTCATAATCTTTTGTGCAATTTCGGCATCGTCAATATTGGTTTTAACATTCGCATCCATTGTAATCTCAGCTGAGATTGCTTTGAAGCCTTTAGCTTCTAAAGCATCATTAACCTCTGAAAATGCATTAGGATCGGTAATAACATCAATCGCACCATCATCAAAACTCACAATATCTTCAGCACCGGCTTCAAGGGCGACTTCCATCACCATATCTTCATCTAAGCCGGTCTCAAAACTGATAATACCCTTTTTATTAAACATATACGCTACAGAACCATCGGTACCCAAATTGCCGCCGGCTTTGGTAAAGGCGTGACGCACCTCAGCCACCGTACGATTGCGATTATCGGTCATACAATCAACGATAAATGCAACACCCGCAGGACCGTAACCCTCATAACGAATTTCTTCTAAGTTGCCACCTTCTTCACCACCGGCACCTTTCTTAATCGCGCGCTCAATCGTATCTTTGGTCATATTATTCGACAATGCAGTTGCCACTGCCGCGCGTAAACGTGGGTTTGAATCTTTGTCCCCGCCACCCAAGCGTGCGGCAACGGTGATCTCACGAATTAGCTTAGTAAAAACCTTACCGCGCTTAGCATCTTCTTTTGCTTTTTTATGTTTAATGTTTGCCCATTTACTGTGACCAGCCATATTAAAACCTCTGTTGAATCTTTGATCTTTTTGATATTTAGCTTAATAAAACGCGGCAATTGTACCATAAAACATGGCAAAACAATGTCGTGATTAGTGCGTTTGATATGATTTTTGTAAATTAAATAATCTTAGCTATGCTTAGTATTACAGGGAATATCAGGCAAGGATGTTTTTAATATGCAAGTTGATAGTTTAATCCAACCAATTAAAGCGATGCGCCTGCGTTATTTACCGCTATTGATGATTTATTTCGCCTATGGTTGTAGCATTTTCTCGGGCATTGGTGAGTCCTTTTTTGTCAAAGAGCAATTAAACTTATCAGCTGAAAGCCTGATTGTTATTGGTGTATGGTTAAGCTTGCCATGGAATATCAAAATGGTTTTTGGGCAATTTGTTGACAGCTTGCCCTTGTTTGGTTCACAGCGCAAAGCTTATATTTATCTTGCAGCGATTTTAATGGTCTGTGGTTCACTACTTATGGCAGGACTCGCTGGACGCTGGTCATTTGTTATTGCTTTAGCGCCTGATAACACCCTTTTCTTTATATCATCACTTTTAACTGTTCTTGGCGTTGTCTTACAAGATGTCGTTGCCGATGCCATGAGTGTCGAAGTCGTTGAGCGCGAGGGACGCCCACAAGAAGATATTGACAAAGACTTGGCAATGGTTCAACTCTTGGGGCGCTTAAGTTTAAGCTTAGGCATGTTTTTGGTTGCCGGTCTTGGTGGCTGGCTTGCGCAAGTGATGAGTTATCAAAATTTATTTTTACTGACCTTAGTGATTCCACTGATTAGCATTACCGGTATTTTATGTATTCGCTTGGATAAGGTGCCGAGAAAACCAATCAACAAAACGGTGCTTATTGGTGGACTGATCTACGCTGTTTTTATTATTGTAATTGGCTTAAGTAGTGTGCCTTTTGCCCAAGAAATTGTCTTTGTCGTGTCGTTAGTGATTATCATCTATTTACTTAAATCAATTACCAAAGAATTGCCGCGAGATTTATTGCGTGCTATTTTTGTCGCCGCCCTCATGATCTTTATCTTTCGCGCCTCACCTACAGCCGGTCCCGGTGCGCAATGGTTTATGATCGATGTACTTGGATTTGATAAAGCTTTTTTTGGCACGCTTTCACAAATTGGTGCTTTTATGTCTATTATTGGCATGTGGTTTTTCGCGCGTCTTATCACCGAGAAATCGATCGCATGGGTGCTTTTATGGCTGACTGTTGCAGGCTTTTTACTAGAGCTACCACTTATCGCACTTTATTATGGCTTACATGAATGGACAATGGTTTATTTTGGTTTTGGCGCACGCACTATTGTGCTCATTGATAGCGCGGTTGCCTCACCCTTTGCCCAATTAGCAATGATTCCGATGCTAGCCCTTATCGCGCGTTATGCACCCAAGGGTAATGCCGCAACCTGGTTTGCTTTAATGGCTAGCTTTATGAACCTAGCTTTAACTGCCGGATCACTTTTTAGCAAATACCTTAATCAAATCTTTGTCGTCACACGTGAAGTCATGGATCATAGCAACAACACCATTAGCACACCGGCAAATTATAGTGAGCTTGGCATGTTGTTAATCACAGTCTCAGTTATTGGTTTATTAGCACCATTAATTGGCATTATTATCTACGCCCGATTTGCACAAAAGTCAAAATAAAAAAATAAGCAAAATAATTTAGCTTGCCGCTTGCCTTTATTGATGCCCTTACCTACAATAACAAACCTCACTGGGGGCGAATATGGCTTCGACGGGAATGTCAATGTCTTACGGTGCATGCCGAGGGTGTATCTGCCTCGTAAAACACGTTACAATTTGCTAATAACTGGCAAAAATAAAGCAAAACGCGTTGTAGCTAACGATGCAGCTTTCGCTGCTCGTAAAGCTGCTTAATCTAGCTTAAGAACCTAGATACGCACGAACCGATAGTATTTGCTTGTGGATCTATCTTACGTTCGTTCATCTCTTTCACAAGATCGCCAACGTGTCTGTCTAAACACTGCGGTTAAATCTTAAGACTCGCTTAAATGCTGCCCTGATTTATCGGGCAAATTTAGGTTAAAGATAATAGATAAATCTAAGCATGTAGATCTGAAGATGGCGAGTTTGCGGACGCGGGTTCAACTCCCGCCGCCTCCACCAAATTAACAATCAATAATATACTAATGACGTTTCATATACTTATTTATCGTTGCAGTTGAACTCGCGGGACGCGGGGTGAGTCAGATTATAACCTACAAAATATTCGCCTTTAACGCAATTAAGATTGTATAGACTTGCCCTGAAACTGTATAACGAATCTCTATGCCTTTGACGGCTTTATACCAAGGCTCAAGATAATTAGGCGTACCATCTGCTTGGACATTACTCCAAACGCCATTGGCAAAATAGCGAATTTGTAGATCCGTCACATTTTGAGCTATCTCTTGACTACTTTTCACATGATTAGGACACTCAGGTACGTTATAATAGTCAGTATTTAACATTAAGCTGCGAACACCTCCAGTTTCCCTAAGATAAATGATATAAACCTTATAAACACCCAAAAAACTTCCTGCTCGATAAGTGCGAGAAGGACCTTGCTGCACTGTAGCGGTAGAATTATGTGAAAGACGCATCAAAGTGTGTCCCATAGAGTCACTCAGTAATATATAATCACCTGTTGCAGCAGTTAATGTATTAGTTAAGGCATATGGGTTAGACACGACACATTTTGAATTCTCCACACTAACGGTATGATTGTTTGTGTCTGGATTGGCATCTTGTGAGAGCAGCTCGTGAGAAGTAATGCCTTGCAACATTAATATATCAGTTCCAACAACATGACTTGGTGGAGCATAAAAATTTAATGAGCTTGCCGCATAAACCGGTGGATAGGATAAAGGGTTATAAATTAAACTTGGCACCCTAAGCTCCACCTGCTGCCATGGCCATAAACCATAGAGCGATGGTGACGTTGATTGATCCACAAGATTACGAAAGGTTTGGGCAACAACACTTGCCTCGGTATTATCCACTAATTGTGTGACTGTGCGCGTGTAACTATGACGCACGGTGTAATACATCTCACCTGCCATCACCAAAACAAAAGCAGCAACAGCAATACCTACAAGTACTTGAATTAAACTTGCACCTTGCTCTTTTGTTTTAATCCTTTGAGTATGCATCTTCACCCTCCTTAAGCCTATGGTGTCACCACAGCAAAGGTGCGCTGCTGCTCAACATTTAATAAAGTATTGCGTCCAGTTAATTCCGTTGTTCCTTGGGTAAAGACAATATTACCAGTTGGTGCAGTATCAATTGCATCTCCGGTAATCCATGAGTTTTCAATACGATTATCCAATAGAATATCAATGGCAACTTCGTTATTTGTGCGACTTGCCACAGTAGCTGAGCGCAGCATCACTGCCATAAACGAGGTAAAGACAAAGACCAATATAGTCAGTGCAATTAAAGACTCGATCAAACCAAAGCCCGCTTGTTTGCGTAATTGATAATGATGTTTATTACGCATCAGCTTTGTACATCTTTTATGTTTTTTATGTTTGCTATTACATACCATGGCTGCTTCCTTGATTATCTCAATGATACATACTTATCATAAACTTAATAAAAGTATAGACTGAGAAATATTTTTTTGCATCTTCGAAATTGATTCAAACGTTATTTCTAGCCGTATAGTAACCTCCTGTTAAATAGACGAACTACGAATTGAATCAAATTAAAAGTTACCGAACTAAAAATTGATCTGTGCAAAAAATGACTCATTAGATCATAATAGAAATTACCCATGTTTAACAAATGAAGGTATCTATGGGAAAACTGACTATGGAATTAATTATAAACAATATAAAGTCACAGTATAAGGTGGCAAACAAGGCCGAAAAGAGTGAGTTGCTAGATCAAGCCTGCCAAACGCTTCCAATGCATTGCAAATCAGTTATTCGCTTGTTTAATCGCACTACTAAAGCCAAGCGCAAAAGACCAGGAAGAAAAAAACAATATGAC
>NZ_JBXTEF010000058.1:0-12904 GCF_057495195.1 Cysteiniphilum sp.
AAGCTGAAAATGAGTTGGGAGAAGTTCAATAAATATATTGACCGTTACCCACTACCGCAGCCACGAATAACACATGACTTTTATACTTTAACAGGTTCAGTGAGTTAAATTGAAGAGCCGTATGTGGGAAATCTACAAGTACGGTTCTGTGAGGGGCATCATGCTTTCTCACATTATGTTTGAAATTTAAAATATAAAAGGAGAAGCAGAGATGTCTACTCGACAATATTTTCAAATTACGTCTATCCTCAATGATTAATCCCATAAAGTAAATGCGTGTTGATTATAGCTAGAGAAACACTGTAAAATGATTTGCGGGCGGTATATACTAAGCCAAGTTTCTAAATAGAGTTTATATCACATAATGATTGACACAAGTTTAAAAGAGAAAATAGCAAATATTCAGTTATTGGTACTGGATGTAGACGGAGTTTTAAGTGACGGCAAAATTATTCTAAGCAATGATGGCAATGAGACTAAGCATTTTGATGTTAAAGATGGCTTAGGCATGCTTTTGTTGCAAAAGTTTGGTGTTAAACTGGCTGTTATTACTGGAAAGAGCTCGCAAATTGTCCATAATCGTTTAACTGCTTTAGGTGTCAATGATATCTATCAAGGACAAAAAAATAAAATTAAAGCTTATGAAGACTTATTAACAAAGCACCAAATAAGCAAAGAAAATATTGCCTATATGGGGGATGATTTACCTGATTTGACCTTGATGATGAAATCCGCCGTTTCCTTCGCACCAGCTGATGCCTTAAGCGCTGTTAAAACGCGTGTTGATTACGTAACAGCACAAAAAGGTGGCTATGGTGCTGTGCGTGAAGTCTGTGATCTGATATTAGAAAGTAAAGGGTTTCTAAATAAAGTGATTGATGATTATATCACTGCTGGTGAGGTTCAAGCTTAATGTTTTTTAGTAAGCGTGTTTTCTTCACAACGATTGGACTTGTTGTTGTCATTGGCACCAGTGGTTGGTTGGTTGTGAAATCAGCACAAGAGCAAATTAGTCATGGTGACCTGCCTGCTCACTTTATTGAGAATACAGCAAAAACAATTACCTATGAAAAATATGACACGAAAGGTTGGCTAGAGTATACGGCAACCGCAGTTAATGCTACGCGCTTTTATAATCAAGATGCAAAGCTTACAACAGTTAATGCCACACTGTATTCAAAAGAGAAAAAAGATAAACCTTGGAATGTCACTGCCAATTACGCTGATATTACCAATAACAACAATAACATGCATTTATATGGTAATGTAGTCATGTTGCGTAATGCCAATGGCAAAAACTCACCTGCGATTAAAATTGCGACTGATTCGGTAAATTACGATGATGACAAAGACTATATGGATACAGATAAAAAAGTTACGATAAGCCAACCAGGTACACCAAATAATACGATTGGTACAGGCATGAATGGATCACCTAAAAAAGGTGATTTTAAGTTATTGAAGGATGTAAGAAGTTATTATGCAGGACAAAAGAGATAAAAGAAGTAAAAGAAATAAGAATGGGATAAAGCATGGCTTGCTAAAGTATGCATTATGTAGTGCGACTTCTTTGTTTATGCTACCGCATGCCTTTGCCGCTGAACAGAGTGGCTCAATGGATGCCGCTAACATGTTTGGTAAAAATGCCAGTAGTGATGGTCAAATTACCATTTGTAGTGACAGCTTATCTTATAGTCAGAATGCGCATAAGATCATTTATCAAGGCAATGTGCTTGTCATGCAAACCAAAGATGCAAATATTCAATGCAGTGGTTATCGCGTTCCGAATGAAAATAGTAAGTGGCCGGTATATCAATTTCCCGATCCAAAGAAAGGCAATGGCAAAGTGGATTACACCAAAGTGCAAAAAGCAGCATTAGACTATGCTAAGGGCGTTTGTAAAAAGCAAAATGGTTGTCGTTTTTTAACAGGACAGACGCTGACGATTTTATTTGATGATCAAAATAAGCAAGCTAAAGATGTCGTATTAACAGCCAATACACCTTACATTGCTAAGTTCTACTCCTTACCATTCCCAAAACAGGCACAAAATCATCAAAAGAAAAATAAAAGTGATAGTTCGGATCAGCAAACGGTATATGCTGAAGGCAGACAAATGAACTTTAACTTGCTTAATAGCACGCTAACCATACAAGATAAGGCCTATGTTGATCGCACAGGTAATCGCTTTTCCGGAGATAAGGTGCTTTATGATACCCAAAATGGTCTAGTGACGGTGCCAAATACGGGGCAAAGAGCGACGGTTATTTTAAATAACCTAAATAATAAATAAGGCTTATAGCATGAGTGTTGGTGTAGTAAGTGCCGTTATTATCATTGTCATCGCGATTTTGATCTGGCGTAACTCAATGAAAGCAAGAGAGCATGCGGTTTATATGGCAGTTAAAACAGCAAAACAATGGGATGTTCAGTTGTTAGATGATACTGTGTGCCTCACAAAAATGCGCTTATCGCGCCAAAGCAATATTGGTAGCATGTGCTTATTTCGCGAATATGCGTTTGAGTATAGCTATGATGGTGTCGATCGCTATAAGGCTTTTTTGCAGTTTAATGGTAATCAATTTTTGCAGGTTATATCGAATGATCAAAAGATAGACTTCAAAGAGATACAAGGCGAAAACGCTACTCATAATGAAGAGATATACACTAATAATATTATTGACTTAAGTGCTTATCGCACAGAAGATAAAAAATCTCCCAATAAAGATAATGACAAGGAGTAGTGAACTGATGATTGAATTACATCAATTTCCTAAATTAGGTGATGTGCCAAACGCCAGTCCTTTTTGTATGAAATTAGAAAGCTATTTGCTTACACAAAAAATTCCATATCAAAACTTTTATAGCGCGGATTTAAAGCGTTCACCAACGGGCAAAATGCCATATATTAAAAAGCAAGGTAAGTTCTATAGTGACAGTAGTTTTATTATTGATTTATTGGAGAAAGAAAGCAGCACACCAATGCAGCAAAACCTAACTGGTTTAGAAAAGTCACAAACCTTGGCGTATCAAAGGTTATGTGAAGAGCATTTGTATTGGGCGTTGGTCTATAGTCGTTGGGTTGATGTTTCTACTGATAATAACTGGCGCAGTATCGTACAAGACGGGACTAAGCTGCCTAGATTATTGTTTGGCATGATTTTTAAAGTGATGAGCAAAAATGCGTCCAGGCAAACCTATGAACAAGGGTTAGGGCGCTTGACCAAAGCACAAATTTATCAAAAAGCAGATGATGATTTATGTGCATTGTCTAATTTTTTAGGTCAAAAAACCTATTTTTTTAATGAGTCACCTAGCTTACTAGATCATATTGTTTACGCTGTTGTTGCTAATATTGAGCACACTCCTTGGCAAAGCCAGTTAAAGCAACAACTTGCCAAATATCCTAACCTACAAGCGCATAGTGCGCGGATGCTTAGGGAGATTTTTAGTAAATGAAACCATTGATAACTAGAGTTACATGTTTTGCAAAAATATTATAATTTTAAAACACCCCGTCAGCCTATGGCTGCCACCCCTCTTAAAAAGAGGGGAATTAGGCAATAGTGATTTTATATTCACCTTTTTGCAAGAGCGATGCTTAAGCTTGCAAGGCGGAGTGTTGAAATAGCAAAAGTGCGTAACCTCAGTTAGTAAATAAGTAAAAGAAAAACAAAAAATAGGTAAAACAAAACCATGTCACACGATATCAAAACCTTATTACAACAACCTAAAGCTGAGTTACATATGCATCTTGAAGGCAGTCTTGAGCCTGAAATGATGCTGAATTTGGCGCAAAAAAATGGTGTTAATCTAAAGTACAAAAATTTAGCAGAGGTCAAAAAAGCATATAACTTTAATAATCTGCAAGAGTTTTTGGATTTATATTATCAAGGCATGTCCGTACTTCAAACTTCTGATGATTTTTATGATTTAACCTATGCTTATTTGCTTAAATCACAACAAGATCATGTGACACATACTGAGATTTTTATCGACCCACAAGCACATTTATCGCGCGGCATTTCACTTTCAACTCTTTTTGATGGGGTTAATCGTGCCGTCAAAAAAGCGCAAACTGAGCTAAACATAGATACACAATTAATTATGTGTTTCTTACGTCATTTATCAGAAAAAGATGCTTTAAATACCTTTGATCAACTGATGGAATATCGTGATAACTTTATTGGTATTGGTCTAGATAGCTCAGAGCTTGGCAATCCACCAGAGAAATTTAAAAATCTCTTTGAATTAGCACGTAAAGAGAAGCTTCATTTAGTTGCTCATGCTGGTGAAGAGGGACCTGATGAGTATGTTTGGCAGGCCTTGGATATCCTAGGGATTGAGCGCATTGATCATGGTAATGCAATTTTAACTGATGATGTGTTGATGAAACGCATTGCAAAAGATAATATTGCACTCACGATGTGCCCATTATCAAATAAAGCTTTAAAAGTCGTACCAAACTTGACCGATCATCCGGCGAGAATATTGTTAGATAAAGGCATCAAAGTGACGATTAACTCCGATGATCCAGCATATTTTGGTGGTTATGTTAATCAAAACTATATTGAACTGATTGACGGTTTAAAGTTAGGTACTACGGAAATTCAACAGTTAATTGATAATAGTTTATCAGCAAGATTTATCAAATAATACGTGAGTGCTATATTATGTTGCCCAGAATCTTTGACTTGAGATCTCAAGTAGTTAATGTTAAAACGGAATTTATTTCAGCGATAACAACTTTTTTAGCAATGATGTATATTATCGTTGTTAACCCACTTATTCTTGCAGATGCAGGAATTCCATATGCTGCAGCATTAACAGCAACGATTACAGTTTCAGCAATAGGCTGTATATTGATGGGTTTTTTTGCAAATAATCCAATTGCAGTGGCACCAGGAATGGGTATTAATGCATTTTTTACTTATGCAATTGTCGTGCATATGCAAATTAGTTGGCAAGTAGCTCTTGGGGTGGTTTTTTGGTCAGGCATTATCTTTACCATACTATCCATTTTAAATTTACGTACCTATATTATTAAAGCAATTCCTCAGCAGATTCGTTATGCCGTGGTAGCTGGCATTGGCTTATTAATTGCAGTAATAGCATTAAAATCAGCTAATGTGATCATGCCAAGTCAAGCCAATATGATACAAATGGCGCCATTAAATTTATCTTATATCTTGTTTATATTAGGACTTTTGGTGGTAGGTATACTACTTTACCATAGAATCAAAGGGGCATTGATCGTAAGTATCATACTAACAAGTACCCTTTATTTTATGGTTACAGTATTTTTTCCAGAAGTTGGAGATGACATAAAATGGCAAGGTATTTTCTCGATGCCTGATTTTTCGGCTTTCTTTCAATTAGATTTGATGAGTTCGTTATCTATTGCATTATGGCCTGCTATATTCGCTTTCCTATTTACCACTTTATTTGATAGTTTATCTGGACTTATTGGGGTTTGTGAAGCAGGTCAGTTACTTGATAAAAATGGAGATCCAAGAAATATCAAAGAAGCACTGACAGTAGATGCTGTATCAGGTATTTTGTCTGGTTTATTTGGCACAAGCTCTGCTATTTCTTATATTGAATCAGCGGCAGGAATTGAGGAAGGCGCTAAAACAGGTCTAAACGCAATTTTTGTAGGTTTATTGTTCCTGCCATTTTTATTTTTTGCTCCATTGTTGTCGATGATTCCAAAAGTTGCCACAGCACCAGCATTGATGATGGTTGGTATTTATATGATGAAAATGGTCGTTAAAATTCAATGGACAAAGATAGACGAAGCTTTACCTGCAATTTTAATTGTCTTAATTATTCCTCTTTCTAGCTCAATCACGCATGGAATTATATTAGGTATTATTATGTGGTTATTGATGAAATTTTTTACCAAGCAATATGATAAAATAGATATAACATTGATTATCATCGGGGTGTTATCGTTATTGTTGCTGATCATTGAAGCAGTATCTATATAGTAAAAAGGGGGGTAATATGAGTTTAGTGATATCTTTCCAAGGGGAAAAGGGGGCTTATTCAGAACAGGCAATTCATAAGTTTTATCAAGCACAAGATAAGAAAAATGAGCAAAGTGCGATTGAAACTTTAGCCTGTGGTTCATTTGCAGAAGCACTCGAGATGGTTGCTGAGAAAAAAGCTGATTTTGCGATGATTCCAGTGGAAAACTCAATTGCCGGTAGTGTGATACCTGCCTATGATGAGCTGATTAAATACAATCTACGCATTCAGCATGAAGTCATTTTGAAGGTTGAGCATTGTTTGATGATTCACCCTAATGCAAATATTGATAATATTGAGTTGGTTCGTTCACATCCACAAGCCTTGGCACAGTGTCAGAACAATATTGAGCGTATGCATTTATCCCCTAAGAGTTTTGTTGATACCGCAGGAGCTGCTAAATACATTGCTGAAAAAGAGATTCTAACGCAAGCGGCGATTGCTAGTAAGTTAGCCGCGGAAACCTATTCGTTAAAGGTCATTAAAGAGCATTTTGAAGATGAACCATTTAACTTCACGCGATTCTTCTTGTTGGGACGTGACGAGCTAAATATACCGTATGAAAAAGATCAATTGTATAAATCATCAATTATCTTTACAACATTGCATAAACCCAATGCATTAGTGCAAGTGCTTGCCTGTTTGTCAGAGCACAATATCAATATGTGTAAGATTGAATCCAGACCATCACGCTCGCGTGCTTGGGATTATAGTTTTTTTGTGGATTTTGAGGGTCATGAAGAAGAGCATAATGTGCAGGCTGCCTTATTGGCGATTTTAAAGAAAACGTCGTTTTTGAAGAACTTAGGATGCTATCAATCGATCACGTTGTAAATCTTAAAAATTCACGCGTATTTGCAATCATGAAACACTATAAAAAACACGATAATTTGTATACAATCGTTTGTCATTGAATCTTACAAATAGGTAATTCCTTTGATTAAGTACTTAAGGCAGTGGTATCACAAGAAATTTGATAGCAATGAACCTGCCGTCTTTATAGTCGTAACGGTCATTGCGGTACTCATTATTAACTTTTTTGGTGATCTTTTAGCACCAATTTTAGCCGGTGTTGTTATTGCATATTTATTAGAAGCCATTGTTTCTTTTTTGTCAAAAAAATTAAAGTTAAATCGCAATTTGTCTGTTTATATCGTTTTCTTAATTTTTATTGCGCTAGTGATTATGTTGTTACTATTTGTGTTACCAGCATTAATGCATCAAGCGGGGCAATTCGTACAAAGCATTCCACAGCAGATTAATAATCTACATGCAAGTTTATTGGAATTATCTAAAAAATACCCAACGATAATTACACCTGAGCAAATCAAAGATGCAGTAAATACGATCTCAAATATTAAAATGGATAAAATTGCCGGTATCGGTCAATATCTACTTAAATTTTCTTTAGCATCGCTATCAAGCATATTTACTTGGTTGGTCTACTTATTTATCGTGCCATTGTTAGCATTTTTCTTTTTGAAAGACAAAGATCGTATTGGTAAATGGTTTGTCAATATGTTACCTAAAGAGCGTGGTGCACTCGAAGAAGTATGGGCAGATGTGCGGCCACAATTGGGTAATTATGTCAAAGGTAAAACAATTGAATGCTTGATTGTTACCGTCGTTACCTATATTGGCTTTATCGTTTTTGGTTTGAATTATTCACTACTATTAGCCATTTGCGTTGGACTTTCGGTATTTATCCCTTATATCGGGATGGTGATTGTTACTATTCCTGTGGTACTCATTGGAATCAGCCAATTTGGCTTTAGCTCTGAGCTTTTCTATATGCTTTTGGTTTATTTGATCATTCAAGGTTTGGATGGCAACTTATTGGTGCCATTATTATATTCTGAGGCGTTGAGCCTTCATCCGGTAGCAGTTATTGCTGCTGTTCTTATCTTCGGTGGCATATGGGGCTTTTGGGGCTTGTTCTTTGCAATTCCATTGGCAGCGCTTATTAACTCGGGTGTTAAGATGTGGACTCGACGCAATATTAATAATAAAAATCTCAAGGAAGCCTAATGGCTGAAGTCAGAGGCAAAGAGAGATTAAAACGTCCAGAGGTTACTATTCAACTACGCCCTTTTCATCGCAAAGTGCATCAAGTATTACTGGAAAATAAGGTGGATAGCTTTATCGCAAGCATTATCGCGCGACGCATTGATGATCCTGAGCATGCTTTAAAGTTTGCTCACTTAAAGCTTAAGTTTCTCACCTCGCCACATTTATTAAAAGATGCAACAAAGGCGGCAAAGCGTATTATTCAAGCACTAGAACGTGGTGAAGTCATTGGGCTTGAAACTGATCATGACTGTGATGGGCAAACATCGCATGCGATTTTACATGTTGCATTGACTAATATTTTTAATCATCCAGCGGATAAGATTCGCTCATATATCGGGCATCGAATGGCAGAGGGCTACGGCTTATCTGATAAGCTTGCGCAACGTATTTTAGATGATGATACGCGTCCATCATTGGTGATTACCGCCGATAACGGCTCAACCGATGAAGCGCGTATTGCATTATTAAAGTCACAAAATATCGATGTGATTGTCACCGATCATCATGCAATTCCTGAAGAAGGCGTGCCGCAAAGCGCTTATGCCGTGTTAAACCCAACACAAAAGGGTTGTGAGTATAATGATCCCTTTATTGCAGGATGCATGGTTGCTTGGTTGTTGATGGCGGAAGTCAGAAGACTATTATTACTTGAAGGAAAATCGATCAATAGTGACTATCAGTTAACGGATTTACTTGATTTCGTTGCTGTGGGCACAGTTGCTGACTGTGTTTCTATGGCAAAGAGTATAAATAATCGCGTTGTAGCTTATTATGGTATGCACAAGATTTCACAGTTAACACGTAGTTGTTGGCGTAGTTTTAGTGATTATTTTCATCATAAAGTCGATAGTGAATTTTTAGGGTTTGTCATAGCACCTTTACTCAATAGTGATGGGCGCATGTCTGATGCCTTAAGCTCGGTGAGTTTCTTATTAAACGAAGATCACCAAAAAACCAAACAATGGGTTGAGTTCTTACAGCAGCAGAACAATCATCGCAAAGCCATTCAAAAAGACATGACAGCCAAAGCAATGAGTGAAGCCTCAAAGCAATATGTAAAGGGTGCTTCAAGTATTTGTGTCTATCTTGATGATGGGCATGCTGGGGTGCATGGCATTTCAGCAAGCCGCATTAAAGACAGCTTTGGCTTGCCGACGATTTTATTCTCACCTAAGCAAGGTGAAAGCGATATTATCACGGGATCAGCGCGCAGCATTGAGGGCTTAAACATTAAAGCCGTTTTAGATCTTATTTATCAAAACACGACAGATATTCTGATCAAATATGGTGGACATACCGGAGCTGCTGGATTAACCATTTACAAAGATAAATTTGTAGAGTTTTCTCAAAGCTTTAATGACTACTGTCAAAAAGCAATTGCTGAGCATAATATTACTGCCACACCAATGATTTATTGTGATGGTGAGTTGAATGCTGAGGAGTTCACACTTAAACATGTTGAAAAGTTTGCTTTGCTTGAGCCTTATGGTCGTGAGTTTGAAGCGCCTGTTTTTTGTAACAAAGCAAGTATTTATAGCTTTAAATGGGTGGGTAAAGAAAGCCAACATCTGCAATTAATGCTTACCATTCATGGTAAAAACCTTAAAAGCATCTGGTTTTTTGCTGATGAATATTTAGATGATGCTGATATTCAAATAGGTGAAGAGGTTCAAGTGGCATATCGTTTATCGAAAGAGCACTTTAATGGTCAGACGTATATGAGCTTAAAGGTCGTGCACTTGGCTAAATTGACGCATCAAAGGTAAATATTATGACGACTCAAAGTGTTGAACATACAGAGCTTAATATCAAAAAGCTTTTTGAAGAAGCGGATTTATATGTGCGTGATGCACAGTTGACAATGATTGAAGCGGTTAAAGAGACACTGATCAATAATGAAAAAATTGTTATTGAAGCGCCAACGGCAACTGGTAAAAGCTTTGCTTATTTGCTCGGTGCGCTTTTAGCAAATGAAGTGCGCGCTAAACAAGGGCAAGAGAAGTTATCAATCGTTGTATCAACGGCAACAGTAGCATTGCAAGAACAGCTGATTGATAAAGATTTGCCGTTTATTCATCAGCTTATGCAACACCATAAAATTGAGTTTAGTTATCAATTGGCAAAAGGGCGTTCACGCTATTTATGCCCGCGTAAATTGCATCACTTTGACAGTGATGATAGTGATTTGCAAAAAGAATCAGAAATGCTGGATCAGCGCTTAAGCAAAGATTGGGATGGTGATTTTGATCTGTTGGAGAAACCGGTTTCTAGAGCATTGATGAGTGAGATTTATAATACCAGCAGTTCGTGTTCGTTTAGCCGTTGTGAATGTTATCGCGAATGTCCTTTTTTTAACGCGCGCCAAGGCTTACGCAAAGTCGATATTATCGTTGTCAATCATAGTTTGTTATTGTCACATCTTGATCTTGGTGATGGTGCAATTTTGCCTAAATTTGAAGACAGTCTTTATGTTATTGATGAGTGTCATCATTTACCTGATCGAGCATTAAGATCACTTTCTGGTTTTGCCTCACTATTAGGCTCGCAAACATGGATTAATGATGTTGATAAGCTGTTAAATGGTTTACCTTCTGAGCTTGCCGATCGTATCATGCGTGAGAATTGGAAAGAGGTGCGTAAAAACCTGATTCAGCAGTTAACCCAAATGCAGCAGTTAATTGACCCGATGTATGCTCATGCAATGAAAGAAGAAAATGTTTGGCGCATGACTCATATTACGGATGAGCTGCTTCAGCTTGCGACATCCATCAAAGAGGGTGCGGCTTTTTATATGAATCAATGTGATAAGCTCAAAACAAAGCTTGATGATTTTGCTGAGAAAAGTCAGATTCATTCCGCCAGTAGTTTAGAGAAACAATTCACACAAATTGGCTTTTTATTAGAGCGCTCAAAAAATCTCTACAATGTCTGGTCATTGATGATTAATCAAGCGACGATGCCACCGATTGCCAAATGGGTTATCCCACATGAAAAGAAAGTAAAACATGGAGAAGTAAAAGAAGTTCAAACGGATATGTTGGCAACTCATTTTCAAGATTATGATATTCATGCCTCACCGATTGAAGCAGCTTCATTATTAAAACAAGTCTTTTGGCAAAATGTACAACATGGTGTGGTGATGTGCTCAGCTACCGTGCGCTCACTGGGCAAATTTGATCGCTTTTTAAATGCCACATCCCTTAAAAAAGAAGCCAAAACCTTGCTTTTATCTTCACCGTTAAATTATTCCAAATCAAAGCTTGTTATTGCTGATATGCAATATGAGCCAGCACAACAAGATAAACATATTGAAGAGACAGCCAAGCTCCTCAATGAAGTCTATTTTAAGGATTTGCATGAAGGTGCTTTAATGCTCTTTACCAGTATTCATGCAATGGAAAAGGTCTATATGCGCTTAAACAGTGCCCTTAAGAAAATAACGCTTATTCAAGGTGATCGTTCAAAACAGGCAATGATTGCCATTCATAAAAAGCGTGTCGATCAATTTAAGCCATCGATTATTTTTGGTGTCGACAGCTTTTCTGAAGGGGTTGATTTGCCAGGCGCTTATCTAACACGGTTGATTATTCACAAATTACCATTTTCTGTACCAACGAATCCAATTGACAAAACACGCTCTGAATGGTTAGAGTCGATTAAGCGCAAACCCTTTATGGATATATCATTGCCGCAAGCATCACTAAAATTAACACAAATGGTAGGGCGTCTCGTGCGTACAGAGGCGGATGTTGGTGAGGTGATTATTCTAGATAAGCGCTTAAAAACCAAATTTTATGGTAAAGCACTTTTAGAGAATTTACCTGATTTTCAAATTGTAAAATGATAAAATTGTGACATAGTAATGATGTATGAATAAATTGCATCAGCTAGTACCTTTCCCTTTGAGGGATTACTCATGCGTTTAAGCTACACGGGTGGGGAGGATATTAAAACTCAACTTATTCTTGATTTATTGTATAGTAAAACGAAAGGGAAAACCGATGAAAAGAATTCAGAACTTTTTCAAACTTCTACCTGATCAAACAGTCTATGATAGGCTTAGTTCTCTTGTTGGCGAGCTTACTTTATTTGCATCAAATAAAGGACTTCATCATGTCTTTTGGGAGCATGAAGCACAGTTAGAAGCTTTTCAAATGGGTATTCAATCATTTAAACAAGATGTTAATCATCCGATAATTGTTAAAACAAAAACTCAATTGACTGAATATTTTAAAGGCAAACGTCAAGTATTTGATATTCCATTATGCCCACATGGCACAGACTTTCAGCTAAGTGTCTGGCAGGAGCTTCGTAATATTCCTTATGGCAAAACCATAAGCTATGGTGAGCAAGCAAGGCGCTTGGGTGATAAAAACAAAGCGCGCGCTGTTGGACTTGCCAATGGTTTAAACCCGATTTCAATTATTGTGCCATGCCATCGAGTCATCGGCAGCAATGGCAGTTTAATCGGCTTTGGTGAGGGATTAGATAATAAGGCAAAGTTGTTGGAGCTTGAACGGGGTGGTGCTAACTAAAGTACTTCCCATTGTCTAGGCCACTTTGCAATAAAAATGGGATATTTTTTACTGCAAATTCAGCTCATCAATTATAGGCTTCAAGCGAATGTTTTCATGTGGTTTTAAGCCTGATAATAGTTTCGTAACCGCTCCAAGAACAACGTCTAATATTTTGATTTCCTTAGAAAGATTGCCGTGATGTTTTTTATGAAAAGGCAACCACTCTGGCAGAATCATTTTTAAACGTTGTCCACATATCTGATCACTAATAAGCCAAATGTCCTTGA
>NZ_JBXTEF010000059.1:0-2982 GCF_057495195.1 Cysteiniphilum sp.
GGGTAAGCTTGGGAAAATCACACTTCATAGAGGCTTCGACTTACGCTCAGCCAACGCTTACAAAATCAAAGTGGACAGTAATATGGTCATAACCTATAAACGCTTAAACATATACTAACTCCAGTATTTTATGGACTCTTTATCTGTTATCCTTTACACATGTTTAGACAATAACATGGAAGGTGATTGCAGATGTCGTTAAAGCGTTTGTTTCCTATTATCCTTTTAATTATCGGTTTAATCCTCTTTTTTGTGTTAGGTGGCGAGCATTATTTGTCTCTTGAGACCTTAGCGATGCATTATCAAAACTTACAAGCATTTACGCAACAACATTATGTATTGAGTGTGCTTATTTTCATGCTCAGTTACATCATTATCGTTGCGTTCTCAATCCCAGGAGCGACGATAATGACGCTATTAGGCGGATTTCTTTTTGGTGTTTTCTTTGGTGGTATTTGGACAATTCTTGCGGCGACTATTGGTGCGACAATTACCTACTTAGCAGTACGTATGGCGTTTGCTGAAAATTTAAAGCATAAAGCCTCAGGCAGTATTGCTAAGATGCGTGATGGCTTTCAGCAAAATGAGTTTAATTATTTATTGTTCTTAAGACTCTTACCCGTCTTCCCCTTTTTTATTATTAACATTGCCGCGGGTGTTTTAGGCGTAAGCTTACGTCATTTTTTTCTAGGCACACTCCTTGGCATTATCCCTGGCACCTTTATTTATACTTGGGTGGGAAGTGGCTTAGGCTTCGCCCTTGAACAAGGACACACGCTTAATCTTAAGGTTATTTTTTCACCGCAAATATTATTGCCTATTTGTGCTTTAGCATTATTATCTTTGGTACCAATTATTTATAAGAAACTTAAAAATAGCAGTAGGCTAAAAGACAACCCACACAAGGAATAATAATAATGATCGAATCAAGTCTGCGCCCACTATTTCAAAGAGTTTTTATTCAACCTCTTCTGCATATCGGCGCACGCCACCTACCTGCTAATGCGATTACCGTTACCTCTTTAATTACAGGCTTTATTAGTGCATGTTTTTTAAGTGCTGAATTTAACTTCATGGCTATTTTGTGGCTACTTATTTCAGGTTACCTCGACATCCTTGATGGCTCGGTTGCGCGCCTACAAAACAACAGTACACATTTTGGTACCGTTCTTGATATTCTCAGTGATCGATTGGTTGAATCATTTATCGTAATCGCCCTTTTTATTCGTGATCCAACTTTGGCTTTTGTGTGTTTATTGATGATGATGTCGATGCTTGTCTGTGTTAGCAGTTTTCTATTGGTTGGCATTTTTTCGGAAAAACAATCGGAAAAAAGCTTTTATTATAGCCCTGGTCTTATGGAGCGTGCCGAGGCTTTTATCTTTTTTATCGCGATGATTATCTTTAACCAATTTGCTCTGATCATCGGTATTGTTTTCACACTTTTAGTATTATGGACAACTGGCGTTCGCGTGTATGAATTTTACAAACAAAGTAGTGAGAGTAAATAAATTTAATTTATACCACAAATAATGCTAGTGCCTCTATTCGTTCGCAGGCAAAATTGTTATTATCTTGCGGGTGAAAATACGACGAGATCTACTTGCTAAATCATAAGGAGAAATAATTCATGTCAAATGGTTCAAATAAAAGTGTACGCGTTACCGTAACAGGGGCAGCTGGCAATATTGGTTATGCTGTCATCTTCAGAATCGCTTCAGGTGAAATGTTTGGTAAAGATGTTGATGTACATCTTAACCTATTGGAATTAGAGCAAACATTGCCTACACTACAAGGTGTTAAAATGGAACTTGATGACTGCGCATTCCCATTATTAAAAAGTGTTACTTGCACGGCAGATGTTAATGAAGCCGTTAAAGACGCTAACTGGGTATTAATGATTGGTGCAGTTCCTCGCAAAGCAGGTATGGAGCGCTCTGATTTATTAGGTGTTAACGGTAAAATCTTCAAACCAATGGGTGAAGCTATCAGCAAGCATGCCGCTAAAGATGTTCGCGTTTTAGCCGTTGGCAATCCTTGTAATACGAATGCATTAATCACCATGATGAATGCCGCCAATGTCCCTAATGATCGCTTTTTCGCCATGATTTCACTTGATGAGAACCGCGCGCGTAAGCAGCTTGCTATTAAAGCCGGTGTTGATGTTACTGAAGTCAAGAAAATGACCATTTGGGGTAACCACTCAGCAACACAATTCCCTGACTTTGCCCATGCTGAGATTGTTGGCAAGCCTGCAACTGATGTCATTACTGATCGCAAGTGGTTAGAAGAAGACTTTATTCCAATGGTTCAGCAACGTGGCGCTGCTGTGATTAAAGCGCGTGGCGCATCTTCTGCCGCCTCTGCAGCAAATGCTGTTATCACTAGCGTTAGAGGGATTATTTTTGACACGCCAGCCGGTGAAACAGTCTCAATCGCAAAAGTATCTAATGGTGAGTACGGTGTTGATAAGGGACTTATCTTTGCTATGCCTTGTGTGGTTAAAAATGGTGAGATCACAGTTGTCGAAGGCATTACACAGGATGCATTTGGTCAAAAAGCTTTTAATAATACACTTGATGAGCTTCGTCATGAGCGCGATATTGTCAAAGAAGCAGGATTAATTTAATTTCATTAAGCCATCACTCATTAGCACGCCTCTTTGTGCTAGCTTATCTTCTTGGTACGTAAGCATAATTACATTACCCATCATAAAATCTCTGCACCCTCACAAATTACAATGCAGAAAGACTGTAAAATGGTTTGTGGGTGGTATATGCTAATGGCACTTTGAAATTGAATATACAGAGCAATATGCTAAGCCTTATACAGCGTGTTACTCACGCTTCTGTTACCGTCGACAATAATCAAATTGCTCATATTGCCCAAGGTATTATGGCACTTATATGCGAATCAAGGGTTGAATAATAATCAAAAATAAAGTTTACGAGTTGCCAATCCATAATTTATTGTGTTAATGAA
>NZ_JBXTEF010000060.1:0-4169 GCF_057495195.1 Cysteiniphilum sp.
AAAACTGTCCTATAGTTAACTGTGTAATGTTAAGTTATCTTGGTGGGATCAGTTATGAACAGTTATAGAATGAGCTCGTTGGCATGTATTGCCACTTTTTGTTTACCGTTATCTTCTCTTGCGATTGAATTGCAGGTTCGTTATTGTGATACAGCACGTAAGAGTGAAGTCATCACTGTTGAGTATATAGATAATGAAGGCATTTCAGATCAGCGATTTATTGATCACTTTGGTGTACCATTAGCGCACTTTAAAGCAGCGAATAACTATCGCAATATGCATGATGATGTTTGCTCAGCATTACCCAAAAATACCAAATCCTATGTGATGGGTGACACACAAACTATTCATATTGATCGCTTGCCATTTCAGGTTGAGTCTGTCATTCCTGAAGTCTTGACTGATATACAAAAGGAGTTTTTGCAAGCTGAGAATGTTCGACAATGGTCGCAGCAATGGAATATGCATAATCATATTGGTGTAGGAGTGGCTGCGGAAGGTGCATGGGCACAATTAAGGTTTACAGGACTTAATAAAACTTATGTTGCAGTGATTGATTCAGGTGTTACCAAATTTATGCCTGAAGATTTACAAGGACGTTTGGAAATGTCACAGCCTTATTATTTTTATGTTAATGATCAAGATAAAGTGGATGTGATTGCTTCAGTGATTGATACCGACTTAATGCAAGGCCCTCATGGCACAGCAGTAGCAGGTGTTATTGCTGCGCAAGGCCCAAGAGTCACAGGCGTTGCCGGTGATGTCGATGAGATTATGGTGTTGCCAGTTAAAGTCTTTGGACATGCTGGAGGTGCAAAAACAGAAGCCATTACGATGGCAATGGAGTGGGCGGCGGGCATTTATAGTGAAGATATGGCAAGTATAGCTCAGCTTCAACCCAATCAAACGCCGGCAAAAGTGATTAATTTGAGTTTGGGGATCTCAAGAGTTGATAAAGATGGCTTGGCAGTTGCAACTGAAAATACTTGGAAAAATGAGGTGTTACCTTCTCTTTGCAGCACATATCGAGAGTCAATCAACAAAGTTAATGCTTTAGGTGTAACGGTTGTTATTTCTGCAGGAAACTATGGGCAACCTGTATGGAATAGCGCTCCAGCGGGTTGCCCTAATATCAATGCAATTGTGGTGGAAGCGACGAATAACAATGGCATAAAAGCAGACTATTCTAATTATGCAGTGAATGATTGGCCATTGCAGAGTCTGGTGCTTGCAGCCCCTGGTGGCGAAGATGCGGAGCTTGACTTAAGTAAAGGTGTTATCTCACCGGGGTTTTGTATGACTTCAACTTTAGGTGTTGATTGCCGGTATTTTTACTTCGAAGGGACCTCTTTTTCTGCCCCTCATGTTGCCGGTATTGCAGCAATGATCTATGCGTTAAAGCCTGATGCAGATGTCAGCTATGTCAAAACAAAATTATCACAATCTACGTGGGGTAATAATGTGATTAATGCTCAAGAGGCAGTGCGCCAAACAGTTGTTGCGGAGCAAAGTAATGACGCGCAATCTGATGGTGCAGGTGGTGCCAATAGCACGGGTGTTGCAGTAGCTGCGGGAGCCGGAGCATTAGCGTCAGCATTAGCGCTTATTTTGTTTATGTGAGTGTTGATAACTCACGGCAGTTCTGTAAGATATCATGATAATTAACAACTCTATTGCTGATTATCATGAATTTAACACGAATATTAGATTTAACTACCCTTTTAACAAAAAAGTCATTTTTTTTATTTGGTCCACGCGCAACCGGTAAATCAACACTGATTCGACAGCAACTTGCTGATAAATATTTGGTGATTAACTTGTTAAGAAATGAATATTACATGGAACTTAGCCAATCACCACAATCGTTAGAGGCTATGATCAATAGTGCAAAAGACCAAACAATTGTCATTATTGATGAAATTCAGCGTGTGCCAATGCTATTAAACGAGATACATCGGCTCATTGAAGAGCGCCAGATTCACTTTCTCTTAACAGGATCAAGTGCCCGCAGCCTCAAAAGAAAGCATACTAACTTACTAGCAGGGCGTGCGCGTAAGGCGGAGCTGTTTCCATTAGTGAGTGCTGAAATTCCTGAGTTTAATTTAAATCATTATTTGCATGTGGGGGGCTTGCCAATGGTTTATTTAAGCGATGAGTCTTATGAAGAACTATCAGCATATGTAAATACTTATATGAAAGATGAAATTCAAGCGGAGGCTTTGGTTAGAAATATTCCAGGGTTTAGCAACTTTCTAAAAATGTGTGCTCTAACAAATGGCAAGATGCTGAATTTTAGTAGTATTGCGAGTGATTGTGCATTGCCTGTTTCCACCGTCAGGGAGTATTACTATATCTTGGAGGATACTTTTTTGGGATTTATGTTGCCAGCATTTACCGCGACACAAAAGCGCAAAGCAATTAGCACGGCAAAGTTTTATTTCTTTGATTTGGGTGTTGCACATTATCTTGCGGGCATCAGACAAATTCCGATACACACCGAAGTCTATGGGAATGCGCTGGAGCATTTTATTGGGCTTGAAATTCGTGCTTACCTTTCATATCAACGCATTGATAAACCATTAAGCTATTGGCGCTCAACGAGCCAAATGGAAGTTGACTTTGTTATTGGTGATGAGGTAGCGATCGAAGTGAAAGCAACTGGGCGTATTCATGATAAACATTTCAAGGGCTTGCTGGCATTTAAAGAAGAGGGTATTGCCAATCGTTATATCCTTATTAGCCTTGACTCGATTCATAAAGTTTATGGTAATGGTATTGAAGCATTACCAGTGGAGATGTTTCTAAATCAATTGTGGCAAGGTGATATTATTTGCAGCTAAGACTAAATGTTCATTCACAAGTGCTCATCGTACCCTGAGCGCAAGTACGCTTGGGAAAATCACACTTCATAGAGGCTTCGACTTACGCTCAGCGAACGTTTACACAATCAAAGTGAGCTAGAATATGCTCATAGTCTTATTTGCTAAAAAACAAAGTGATTACTCAAAGATGATACGTGGGCTTTTACCAAGAAATCGACCCACTTTAATCAATGTTTCTAGTGTAAAACCAGATTCACCTTTTAAAATTCGCTGTGTTTGCGAGGTGCTGGTGTCTAATCCTTTTTTTACATCATTAAATGTTAGATGATTTGTTTCAATATAATTATTCAGCTCATTAGCAATAGATTGCTTGAGTGATAGGTATTCATCTATGCGTTTGTCTGCCTCATCATTTATTTTGCTTATTTGTTTTTTGGTCAGTCTTTCTGTCATTATTTGATCTATAGTCTTCATAAATTCACCTTACCTTTCTTGATTTGTCTAGCTTGCTTATCTGCTTTTTTAATATCTTGTTTTTGAGTTCCTTTATTACCTCCAAGTAAGCCAACATAAATTTTATTGTTGTGGTACATGTAATAAAGACGATTTCCAAAACGCCTACAACGCAGCTCTTTTATTTTTTCTTTGGTACCTGTTAACGACTTCGTAAATGGCTGCTGTAATTCATATCCTAGCTTTCTAAGCATGCGAATTAAAATAAGCATTTCATTCTGCTGATCTATGGGCAAATTAAAAAGCCATTTCTCAGCATCATCCAGTAAAATTAATTCGTACACTTCAAATAAGCCTTGTATTTATGTTTTTACAAAAATACCCTAAAAAGGGTGGTTTATCAAGGTGCAGTCTTCATCGACGTCATAAAAAAAGCTTCATATGTTATAAGTTTAAACAATCGCCTTTTTATGGATGAAATTAATATATTTAACTATAGTCAATGAAGTGATGTTAGATTGTTTTGATAATCCTAATCATTGGTTTTAGATGGTAAATAACGCACATGTAATGATTGAAGTCTCACAGTAGCTATTAACAATAACGCTATTATTTCTTCGACATTGCCCAAAGATAAATAGCCATCGGCTATAACGCTTATAATGTATAAAGTCTACACTTATGATTATTGATGTTTTATCTATTGTTTTGACTGACTTAAGGTTAGTAAGAATAGTGATTAACTGGAGTTACGCACTTTAGAAAAAACTATGATTTTATAAACACCTCGTCAGCCTCCGGCTGCCACCCCTCTTGTAAAGCATAGGTTTATAGGGATCTTTTCTATTCATTTAATTCTTCTCCTTGTAAAGTCTGAAAGCTCGACCAAGCTAG
>NZ_JBXTEF010000061.1:0-2687 GCF_057495195.1 Cysteiniphilum sp.
AGTTTAAAGAAACTATAATCTTAAAACACCCCGTCAGCCTGTGGCTGCCACCCCTCTTGCAAAGAGGGGAATTAGGCTAAGGCTTATTTAGATTCCCCTCTTTGCAAGAGGGGTGCCGAGTTTACGAAGGCGGGGGTGTTGGACTGATAGTAAATAATAGAATTAAGCGTTTTAAAACTAAATTAAAAAAATTAAAAACAAGAGGAAAATTGCATGGCAATACAAAAAGTCACAGTACCAGATATCGGTGACTATAAAGATGTTGATGTAATTGAGGTGAATGTCAAAGTGGGGGACACGATTGAGGCAGAAGACTCATTAGTTACCCTAGAAACAGACAAAGCGTCAATGGAAGTTCCAGCTCCCTTTGCAGGTGTTGTTAAAGAGATTAATGTCAAAGTGGGTGATAAAGTTTCAGAGGGCTCATTAGTTCTATCGGTCGAAACTGATGCAGCTGCCTCATCTGAGCCACCTCAATCAGTAGAACCTGCAGCGGCAGAAGTTGCACCATCACAAGCGCAAAGTACACAAGTGATTGATGTGACCGTTCCTGATATCGGTGACTATAAAGGTGTTGATGTGATTGAGATCAACGTCAAACCGGGGGATGTGATCAATGCTGAAGATTCATTAGCAACGCTTGAAACTGATAAAGCGTCAATGGAAATTCCATCACCTGAATCAGGTAAAGTCGTTGATGTCAAAATCAAGGTCGGTGATAAAGTATCACAAGGCGACTTGGTGCTAACCCTTGAAGTGACAGGTGCGGCAACTGTGGCACCTGCGCCAAAACAATCAGAAACCAAAGAAGCAATGATAGCTGCTGTTCCAGCGGCTCAAGCTCAGTTAACTGCTGCAGTGGAAACAACGGATGTGCATAATACCAATGCGCATGCATCACCTGCTGTACGTCGTTTAGCGCGTATCTTAGGTGTTGAGTTAGCACGCGTTGTGGCGACAGGTCGCAAAGGACGTATTACCAAAGAAGATTGCGAAAACTATATCAAAAAAGCCGTGCAAGCCGTTCAATCAGGCAATGTATCAAGCGGTGGTGGTTTGGATCTTTTACCTGATCCACAGATTGATTTTGCCAAATTTGGTGAGATTGAAGTGGAATCTTTGTCACGCATTAATAAATTAAGTGCCAAGAACTTAGCGCGTAATTGGGTTAAGATCCCGCATGTAACGTTTTATGATGATGCGGATATTACCGATCTTGAAGCCTTTAGAAATGCTAAAAAGCCAGCAGCTGAAAAAGCAGGGGTTAAAGTGACACCGCTATCATTTTTGATCAAAGCCGCAGCTGTGGCATTAAAAGAATATCCACGTTTTAACAGCTCATTATCGAATGATGGAGAGAGTTTAATTGTTAAGAAATACTTTAATATCGGCTTTGCTGCAGATACACCAAAAGGTTTGGTTGTACCGGTGATTAAAGATGCCGATCAAAAAGGGATCTTTGAGATTTCACGCGAGATTATGGAGTTGGTCAAAAAAGGACGTGATGGTAAGCTAAAACCTGATGATATGCAAGGTGCGACATTTACCATTTCAAGCTTGGGTGTTTTGGGCACGACAGCATTTACACCAATTATTAATATGCCTGAAGTGGCAATTATGGGTGTGTCAAAGGCTGCTATTAAACCGGTGTGGAATGGTAAAGAATTTGCACCAAGAACCATGTTGCCATTGTCATTATCAACCGATCATCGAGTGATTGATGGCGCGTTAGCAGCACAGTTCTTAACACGTTATTGCGCAATTTTGGCAGATTTAAGAGAAATACTTTTATAAACAAAGGGTAAAAAAATGAGTGATGTAAACAATATTAAAACAGAAGTCGTTGTCTTAGGTAGTGGACCTGGCGGTTATAGTGCAGCATTTCGTGCGGCAGATTTAGGTAAGAAGGTCGTCCTTGTTGAGCGTTATGACTCTATTGGTGGTGTGTGCTTGAATGTTGGATGTATCCCATCAAAAGCGTTGCTGCATGTCGCTAAAGTCATTAATGAAGCGCGTCATTTAGAAAAAGATGGCTTGATTAGTTTTGATAACTTAACTTTCAATAAAGATAAGATTTTAGGTTATAAAGATAAGATCGTTGGTCAGTTAACAGGTGGTTTAAAGGGCTTAGCGAAACAACGTAAAGTTGAAATCGTCCAAGGCTATGGTAAGTTTACAGGTGCGAATGAAATCGCGGTTGAAACAAAAGATGGCGTTAAGAAAATTGCGTTTGAGAATGCGATTATCGCGGTGGGTTCTAGCTCAATTAAATTACCATTTATTCCAGAAGATCCACGTATTATTGATTCAACAGGTGCACTGGAGATGAAAGAAGTGCCAAAGAAGATGCTCGTTATTGGTGGCGGTATCATCGGTCTTGAGATGGCGCAAGTTTATAG
Source organism: Cysteiniphilum sp. (assembly GCF_057495195.1). Classification (NCBI taxonomy): domain Bacteria; kingdom Pseudomonadati; phylum Pseudomonadota; class Gammaproteobacteria; order Thiotrichales; family Fastidiosibacteraceae; genus Cysteiniphilum; species Cysteiniphilum sp. The sequence goes on from NZ_JBXTEF010000061.1 coordinate 2,400, forward strand.
CGAATTAGGTACTGAGATTACCGTTGTTGAATTTATGGACCAACTTATGGGTGCAGCTGACAAAGATATCGTTAAGCCTTATGAGAAGATGATGGCTAAGCGTTATGATATTCGCTTAGAGACTAAAGTGACAAAAGTTGAAGCAAAAAAAGATGGTCTTTACGTTTCAATGGAAGGTAAAAAAGCTGCTAAAGATGAGCGTTTTGATCGTATTCTTTTGGCAGTTGGTCGTACACCAAATGGTAAGTTAATCGATGCTGAGAAAGCAGGGGTTAACGTTGATGAACG
>NZ_JBXTEF010000062.1:0-43815 GCF_057495195.1 Cysteiniphilum sp.
CTTTTTCTGCAACCGCCGCTCACTAAAAAACGCTTTAAGCATATCGCTAGCCTCATCAGCCAAGATCCCACCTTCCACATTCAAATAATGATTTAAAAATGGCTGCGTATGTAACTGTGCTTTTGAACAGACAACACCTGCTTTCGGTTCTTTAGTCGCAAAATAAAGTGTTCTGATACGTGCGTGCACCATCGCTCCTAAACACATCATACATGGCTCTAAAGTAACATAGAGATCACATTCAGGTAAGCGATAGTTCTGCATCATTTGACCCGCATCACCCAATGCAACCATCTCAGCATGCGCTGTTGAGTCGTTATTCATAATCATCTGATTAAAGCCTCTCCCAATGATTTGATTATCTTTGACAATAATCGCACCAACAGGGACTTCATTATGCTCTTGCGCTTTTTTTGCCTCTAATAGCGCATACGCCATCCACTGTTCTTTAGTTACTAATGACATACTTAGCTTATTTATCTACACCTCAAGTTAGCCTATACTATACTACACTTTATCAACAACATGATCCTATAGAGCAATATTAAGATGTTAAGGAAGACTATTCTTTGTATATTTTTTATATTTAGCCTTAGCTTCTTGTACGCTGCTGATGACAATAAAAGTGATGCAAAAACCCCAACTCTCGATATTGTCATAAATGGTATTAGTGATAACAAAATCACATCAAGCATTCTTGATAATATCAGCTTATCACGCTTTAAAAAATTTGCTGTTTCTCACCCTAATCAAATGCAACTACTACTTAAAAAAAGTGATGATGAAATCAAAACGTTACTCGAGCCCTATGGTTACTATAAGCCAGTCATTACCACAGACTTTAGTGTCAAAGATAACCTTTGGATCGCCACATTCAATGTCAAACTCAATGAACCATTACATATTGATGCATTAACCGTTAATATCAATGGCTCAGGTCAACATTCTAAAATCGCTACTAAGACGCTAAATGCCTTGCCACTAAAGCAAGGCGATATTTTAACGCAAACTGCCTATGAGAAATCCAAAGCATTACTGACTGACAGCTTTTTTAACGCAGGTTACCTCGATAGTGAACTCACAGAACATGAAGTTCGCATTAACATGCTTAAATACACTGCTGAGGTGATTTTAACCGTTAATACTGGTGAGCGTTATAAGATCGGTGCCATTAATATCAAGCAACAGCGTTATGATTATGCTGAGCGTTTTATCAATGATATTATCAAGGTCAGCATCGGTGATGCCATGTCGCAGAAAAAAATTACCAAAGCCAATAAACGTTTACAAGATAGCGGCTATTTTAGCAATGCTCAGCTTGTCCCTAAAATCTCTAAGCGCGATAAAGTTAACAAGACCGTTCCAGTGGATTTAAACTTAACAGCAGGTCATGCGCGCACTTATACTTTTGGCGTGGGTTATGGCACATTCACAGGTCCTAGGGTAAGTTTTGGCACGCTTTTTCGTCATGTTACCGATACCGGACAGCAGTTTTCCTTTAACGTCTCAGCGTCTCCTGCTAATAGCACCTTTAGCACAAGCTATGTTTTTCCAGGAAAAGATCCACTACATGATAACTGGAGTCTTATCGCTGAGCAAAGCTATATCGAAACCGATACTTACAATGAACGCCAAACCAATTTTGGTATTGCTCGCACCCACAAATATGGCAATTGGCAAACTACCGTGAGTTTACAGCAATATCTTACCAATTATGACACCGTCGCTAACCCCAATAATACCAATGGTAAATACCTTGTTCCGGCTTTAACCCTTCTCTACGACGGCAGTTGGCAAAATGGCTTTTGGCGTCAGGGCTTGGTGTGGAATGAACTATTGCAAGCTTCCATCAAGTCTCCACTTTCAGATCAGGATTTTATTCGCAACAGCATGAGCATTTATTACTCACTCCCTATTAACCCCGAATGGAACCGTTTGCTATTTGGCGCAAACTGGGGATTTATTACGGTTGATAACATTCAAAATATTGCCCCAAATTTTCGTTTTTACGCAGGTGGTGTCAGTAACCTTTTGGGTTATCCCTTCTTAAGCCAAGGGCCGACAGTCAATGGCAATGTCACGGGTGGTCGCTATCTTGCCACAGGTCTTGCAGGCATTGAGCAACGCATTTATGGCAACTTCAGCTCAATGCTTTACTACAATTTGGGTAATGCTGCCAATAAGCCTAACTTTAGTGATGTTGATATTCTGCGTGCGGCAGGTATCGGTCTTAGCTATAAAACACCACTTGGACCCTTTATGATATTTTTCACACGCACATTGAATCACAGTAATGAGCATTGGCGCTTTGATTTAAGCATCGGGATAAGCCTATGACAAAGTTACGTAAAACAGTTAAATGGTGCTTAATCACGCTCGTAAGCCTAATATTGATCATTGCACTGACGCTTGGATTTTTATTATTTACCACACCGGGATTAAAGATCACACAAAAAATGGCCAATCATTTTTTACAGCCCCTTGGCATTAGTGTTAAAGGCAATATTTCAGGTCAAATTAACCAACTCAAACTTGATGAGCTTGACATTAAAAACGACACCGTGGATATTCGCTTAAGCCAAGTTGAATTGTCATTATCATTATGGTCTTTGATCAGTCGCCAAACGCTTGATGTTAAAAGTCTAGCCTTGGACAAGGTTTATGTTGATGTCAACACACATTCAACAGATAGCGATCATAATGATCAAGCACATAAAGATGATAGCCCTTTTAGTATGCCACTTGCGCTCTATGCTAAAAATATTCAAGTTAACGATGTGCAATATTTAATGAATAAGCAATTAATCGTTCATGCGACAAACGTCAGTGCAGACGGTATTAATTTAGTTGATGACAAACTAGCGCTTAACAAAGTTTCCGCCAATGTCCCCGCTTATTCAGCCAGCGCAACGGTAAATAGCGGTTATATTATATTAAACGCGCCTTTTAAAACGCATTTAAAAGTCAATCTATCTGCTAAACAAAATAGTGCCAATATTAGAAGCACACAAACCCAAATCATTGGTAATTTTGCAGATAAATTTAGTATCATGAGCGATGGTATTATTCACTACAAAACAAGCCCCTATCCTTACTCACTTATTTCAAGCTTCGATCAAGGGGAAATCGTTAATCAGCTTAAACTTGATCATCTTGCCACGATTAATAATACACTGCTATTTAATGACCAATTGGACTGGTCCGTTAATCTCACCTCTTTAAATCCAGCGGTACCACTTAAATTCAATATCGGTGGTAAGCTTAATACTACTGGTCATGATCTTCGACTTAAAACCAGTTTTTGTGATATTTTTAGCAACGATACTGAGTTACGTTGTCATATAAACCTATCTAGCAGCGATGGCGCTTTTCACCTAAATCAATTCAAGCTATTTAACCCTCGCAATGATGATCGTGTACAAGTCAAACTCACGCAATCCAAGCAAGATATTCAAGCACAATGGGAAGTTTTTGTGAATAATCTTAATGCTTACCCTTTCAATGTCAGTGGCAATATCTACTCACAAGGTAAAATTGATATCAATGATAAGGCAACCAAAGCACTCAGAATGACGCTTGATGTCCATGATTTTCTCTATAAGCAATTTGATCTCTCTAAGCTTGTGTTAGCTGTTGATAATCGCGCATTAACACTCAATGCCGATTCTAATAAAATCTCAACACTGATTAAGATGCAATTACAAAGTTTATCACTGTCACAAATTACGGCGAGGCTCAATACTTTAAACTTTACCAGTAAAACCTTTAAACAAAACTGGCATCTGACGAAAGCCGTTGATTTAGCGTTTAGTCCCAATAAAAGTAGCATAAGTGATCTGTGTCTTTTGGCATCCAATGATAATCATTTTTGCATCAACGCCTCATTAGCTCCTAATGCCATTGCGGTTCAAACAGTTGGTGAGATAACCCCTGCGCAGTTTATCCCTAATCTGCCTTATGGCGGTGACAGCTTTGCCTTAAGTTTCAAGGGGAACTATTTACAAGCGCCTAACAGTGATCCCAAAGCCAATTTTAGCATCTCTGGACATGGCTTGTTCTTTGCGAGCAACACCTCATGGTTTAAGCAACTGCAACAGATTGTGCCGATTCATCAGTTATCCTACACTACCAACCTCAATACAGATCTATCACTTCAAGACCAAAAGCTCATATTAAACAGCAATATTTCCTTTCCGCAAAATACACTGGCACTTAAGCTTAATAGTGATAATTTTGATTTATATAATTTGAGCAAAGCAAAATTAACTGGCGCGCTTGAGCTGTCATCAACACGCCTTGATTGGATCAGTAATTTTATCCCACAATTCCCAACGTTAATTAATAAAGGTGATTTAAATAGCCGCTTGCAAGTCACTGGCACGTTGTTTGACCCGCACGTTGATGGTGATATTGCACTTAAAGATGCACAAATTGAGTTACTGCCATTAAATACCACCTTAGATGATATCAACGCCAATATCCTGATACGCAATCCACTGAATGCTAAGATTAATCTCACTGCCAATATGCAGCAGTCACCATTAACCGTTAATGGATTTGTCGATCTGCACGGTGCCTCACCAAATACCAATATTAATATCAATGGCAAAAAACTGTTAGTGCTTAACACGCCTGATATGGAAGTCACTGTAAGCCCTACTTTAAACTTTAGCCAAAACAATGGCAGCAGTAGCTTAAGTGGCAATATCTTTATCGATAAATTGATTGTTAATCTTGCTGATATGAAAAGCAGTAGTCTACAAAACACCATTCAAAACGATGTTGTCTATGTCAACAATAGTAATCAAGCAATACAAACACAAAAAAGCACGCCGTTTAGCATGGATCTCAATATCGATATGGGTAAAAATGCCCATATCTCAGGGCTTGGAATTGATACTAATATTCAAGGCAAGTTAAATATCATTAGCCAACCGAACCAACCAATGCTTGGCGTTGGTACGCTGCAACCAGTTAATGGCGTATTTAGCGCTTATGGTAAGACCTTTAGTGTAGACCCTAAATCAACTATTCAATTTAATAACTCGCCAGTTGGTAATCCGATGCTGGTAATTACCACATTTTACAATATCCCAACCTCTGTCAAGCTGACGCAATCAAACGCACCTGACACCATCGGCATTGAAATCACTGGCATGGCAAATAATCCAAAAATACAACTGTTCTCAGATCCGAGCATGTCTCAAACAGATATTCTTTCTTATATCTTATTTGGTCAAGTACTCAATAATGCCAATAGCAGCCAAACATCATCTGATGCGTTATCGCAAGCAGCACTTTTAATTGCGATTAACGAAGGGGGTAGCGGGGTCATCGATGAGCTCAAAGATAAACTCTCTCTTGCTGAGTTTTCACTTGGCAACTTAAGCAACAACCCAACCAATACCACAAACAACACAACAACAGGGCAAAACAATACGGCAGTTTTCATTGGCAAACAAGTAACTTCAAGACTTTATCTAAGCTACGGTGTTGGGGTATTTACCGGTGAGCAGCAAGGGATTGCTACCTTCTCACTTACCCCGCAATGGAAGCTCAAAGGTGAGATAACAAGCTTTGACCGAGGTGGGGACATTCTTTATCAAACACATTCTGAAAACTAAAAAATAACTATCCATTCTCTGTCAATATGTCTATGCTTAGCACAAATTATTCAATGTTTGTAAATATCGATGTCATTCTCCTCATTAGGTTTAAGCACTGCCATTTTAAATGCGCTGACAGAACAAGGTTATAAATCACCGTCTCCCATCCAACAAAAGGCCATCCCAGCGGTCTTAAGCGGGCGTGATGTGCTTGCTGCAGCACAAACCGGCACGGGTAAAACTGCAGCCTTCACCTTGCCTATTTTAGAAATGTTAGCACAAGGACCACAATCAACAGCCAATCAAACGCATGCCCTTATCTTAACGCCAACACGCGAGCTTGCCGCCCAAATAGATGCAAATATTCAAGCGTATAGCACGAACTTACACTTGCGCTCTTGTGTGGTCTTTGGCGGAGTTAAAATCAATCCACAAATGATGCGCTTACGTAAGGGTGCTGATATTCTGGTGGCAACGCCTGGGCGGTTACTTGATTTATATGAGCAAAATGCCATACGTTTTGATCGCTTGAAATTTTTAGTCCTTGATGAAGCCGATCGCATGCTCGATATGGGTTTTATACATGCCATTCGCAAAATTCTAACACTTATACCCAAAAAGCGCCAAAACTTGATGTTCTCAGCAACCTTTAGCCCTGAGATCAAAGAGCTTGCTAAATCTATTGTCCATAACCCTTTAGAAATCTCAGTAAGCCCACCGAATCAAGCAGCACCCAAAGTCAAACATTGGATCGCTCCGGTTGATAAAAAACAAAAAACTAACTTACTCATCAAACTCATTAAAACCCATAATTGGGCACAAGTCTTGGTTTTTTCACGCACTAAACATGGTGCCAATCATCTTGTTGGTAAACTCGAAAAAGCGAATATCAAGAGTGCTGCGATTCATGGCAATAAAAGCCAAGGCGCACGCACCAAAGCATTAAGTGATTTTAAAAACAATGAAGTACAAGTATTAGTGGCAACAGATATCGCTGCTCGTGGCTTGGATATCAGTCAATTGCCTTGCGTGATCAACTTTGATTTACCGAATGTGCCGGAAGATTACGTCCATCGCATTGGACGCACAGGACGCGCGGGCGCTACAGGAGAGGCGATTTCTTTGGTCAGTGCCGATGATTTCCCACAGTTAGCCGATATTGAGAGACTCTTAAAAAGAGCGCTCGAGCGCGTTATTATTGATGACTTTGATCCGGTACACAGCCTACCGCAATCTAATCCGCATAATTATAAAACCATCAAGAAAGTAACACCTAAAAAGCCAAAGATTGAACATCGCGATGGACAAAATGCCAAGCGTCATCCTAAGGGTAATCGTCAAAGACAAAATCGCTCCGGTAGCAGGTGATCAATTGAATATTGCTCATACTCCTTGCCATCGTTATTAAATAGGTGAATAGCAACATCATTATCAAAAAACTCCGCCATGACTTGTCGACAAGCACCGCATGGTGTCACCGGCTTTTTGGCATCCGCTGTAACATAGATCGCTTTAAAATCGCCTTTACGCGCACCACTGGCAACCGCCGCATTAATTGCCACCATTTCAGCACATGAACCCACGGGAAAGCTTGCGTTTTCAACGTTGACACCCTCGTAAGCATCACCGTTTTTAAGCTCAACCACTGCAGCAACACTAAAATTTGAATACGGCGCATAAGCACGCTTTTTTAATACTTGCAGCTTTCTAAATACTTCGTTTATTTCACGCATTCACAACTCGCTTAATAGGTTAACGCTGATTCTGTCAGTGCTGTGACAATCTTCTGCGTAATCTCTTTACTGCCTATACTTGTAGCACCACCCGCAATATCCGCGGTTCTAAAACCTTGTGCTAAGACTTGATCAATTGCCTGATCAATCGCTATCGCCTCCTCATGCATGCCAAATGAATAAGATAACATAAGTGCTGCTGATAGAATCTGCGCAATCGGATTAGCAATATCTTTACCTATAATATCAAAGGCTGAACCTCCTGCCGGCTCATATAAGCCAAAGCCTTCTTTATTCAAGCTAATCGATGGTACAAGCCCTAAAGAACCAGGCAACACCGATGCTAGATCCGATAAGATATCACCAAATAAATTACCCGTTACAATCACATCAAATTGCGCAGGGTTCAACACTAGCTGCATTGCTGCATTATCAACATACATGTGCTTTAAGGTAACATCTGGGAAGTTTTTCGCTTCTTCATTAGCGATATCACGCCAAAGTCTTGAGGTATCTAATACATTGGCTTTATCAATAGAGGTCAAGATCTTGCGTCTTTCACTAGCGCGCTTAAAGGCAGCTCTGACAATATGTCGAATCGTCTGCTCATCATACTCGGCCACATCCGTAGCACAACGGATACCCTCTTTATTGACAAAGCGCTTATGCTCACCAAAATAAATATCTCCTGACAACTCACGAAAGATCTCAATATCAGCACCATTGACAATGCGTTCATTCTTGATAGGGCTATTATCTTTTAATGCCGGAAACATTTTAATTGGACGAATATTCACCCCAAAATCAAACGTTTTGCGTAAGGCTAAAATGCTTTTGGCTTCACAACCTTGCCATTTAGGATCATTTTGCGCATCAACTGGACCGCCCACTGAACCAAATAAAATGGCATTTGCAGATTTGCAAATTTCAATGGTTTGTTCAGGGCAATGCTCAGCATAAACATCAAAGGCAGCACCACCAATTAGAGCTTCTTTATACGTGAATTCGTGGTTGTATTTATTAGCAACTGCATCTAACACATCAATGGCACATGCCATTACTTCAGGACCGATACCATCCCCTGCTAAAATTGCGATTGTTTTCTTCATTTTTTAAGCACCTTCTACTTATCTATAATTCACCATTCCATAACCGCTGTAAGAATATTTGCCAAGGCAGAATTAAAATTCCACTTGGTAAAGCTCTACCACCTAGCAAATTTGCTCCCGAGGTAAAGGTAAATTTATTTTTCTTTCATACATAAAAATCTCACTATTACGGAGTTAACCCCCATAATGGATAACTTATCCGGAATAAAAAGAAAGTCACATCTAAAACACTGTCCATATAAGCGAAATCAAACCTTGTTTTTTCAAGCCACAACGATTCTTCAAGAGTTTGTAATTTTTTGTTTAGTTCAATCATAAATTCATCCACCCCTATTTAGAATGTCTAGAATAAATTCAACTCTTTTAATCAGAGTGTCGTATGGCAACTCAACAAGCTTATAGCCCAATTGTTGATATGCTACTCTAAGGTTTTCACCAAAATCACATGTCTGATCAAATGTCAGCTTACGCTCATCATCATTTTTAAAAATTTCAGCCCATGATGGCGCAAAAAATACTTTTTGATTATAGCGATATAATTCAGCCGCTCTCATTTCAGCACCCGAAGCTAAGTCAAAGCACTGTGAATAAGCGATTAGATCTGGAATACCCCGATCAAAAATGGTTAACGCATCACTATGTAAAGCCGCCTCATATTGTTGAAGTGCACGAGATAGCATAAGCTCTTTAAATAAAAAAGGATTTTTATCGAAAGCCCCTGACCATTAACCTTCCTTTGTTGAGCAATAATCGCTCTGGCAGGCTCATCAACACAAGCCACTCCTTCCTTCGATAACAGCTTAAGTAAAGAGCTTTTACCACTTCCAGGTGCCCCAGTGAGAATAAACGCTTTTTCATTTTTGATCATAATGTTCTCTCTAGCCTACTGAAATAATAACACCCAAGTTATAGTACTCAATATCCTGCTTTATCTTGCAGTCGTCCTCCATTTCAACTGTTGCATTTTTTGCAACAGTTGAATGTCTATCTAATTCATTACTCACAGTATCACTCCAAATATCTGATGATAGCCAGTTACTTTTCAAACCGACTAATCTCCTGATCTTTAGACAATAAATAACCCATATCATCTTGACCTTGAAGTAAACATTCTTTGCGAAAAGGATCATAATCAAAATGATAAGATACCCCATCTACGGTAATGGTTTGTGTCGCTAAATCAACGGTTATATCAAGATCTTCACTTTGTGCTTTTTCACACCATTTCTCTAATAGCTCGCCATCTAAGGCAATCAATAACAATCCGTTTTTAGCTGAGTTATTGAAAAAGATATCAGAAAAAGAAGGTGCTAAAATCACATCAACACCTGCTTGTTGTAATGCCCAAACGGCATGTTCTCTCGATGACCCACAGCCAAAGTTGTTACCACTAATAAGGATTCGAGCACCTTTAAATCGTGTTTGATTAAATACAAACTCTGGATCTGCTGATTTTAGACGGGTAAAAAGATGCTCGCCATAACCGGCTATCGTCGTTTGTGTTAAGTATTGTGCCGGAATAATCATATCGGTATCAACATCACTTAACCACATCGGAATTGCTTTACTTGTTAGCGTTTGAAATGCTTTCATGCCAATACTCCTTCTTGTTCTAACTGCGCCACACTACAAATCACCCCTTTAATCGCACTTGCGGCTACCGTTTGCGGTGAGGCCAAATGAGTAATGCTACCCGTCCCTTGACGACCGATGAAATTGCGATTTGAGGTACTGATACAGCGTTGTCCTGCTGGCACTTTATCATCATTCATCGCCAGACACATGGAACATCCTGGCATTCTAAAATCAGCACCTGCCTCGATAAATATCTTATCCAACCCTTCAGAAATCGCTTGCGCACGGACTTTCTCAGAGCCTGGCACGATATACATCGTTACCCCTTGCGCAATTTTATGTCCTCTTAATACAGTAGCGGCTGCACGCATATCTTCAATGCGTCCATTGGTGCAACTACCAACAAACGCCCATTGGATCGCTTTCCCCAAAACCGCTTCATTTTCACTAAATCCGGTATAGCGATAGGCTTCTTTAGCTAATTTTTGCTGATGCTTTGGAATGCTGTCTAAGCATGGAATGGATTCATTAATTGCCACGGCATGTTGTGGATTGATCCCCCACGTAACCATTGGCTGCAAGCCCTCAATATCAATTTCCACAACCTTATCATAGCTGGCGTTGTCATCACTTGTTAAGGTGCGCCATTTATTCACTGTATTTTCCCAATGTTCAGCATCAGGTGCGTATTTGCGCCCTTTAAGATAATCAAAAGTTATCTCATCTGGCGCAATTAATCCGGCTCTGGCACCACACTCGATTGACATATTACATAAAGTCATTCGTGCTTCCATCGATAATGCTTTTATTGCATCACCGCTATACTCAATCACAAATCCAGTAGCACCACCTATGCCAATTTCAGCTATTAATTTCATCACAATATCTTTTGCTGTTGCATAACTTGACGGCTTACCTTTGAAGTGCACTTTCATCGTTTTAGGACGATATTGCAAAATACAATTTGTCGCCATGACATGTCCGACTTCGGAAGTACCAACACCAAACGCTAATGCGCCAAAGGCACCATGCGTTGAAGTGTGTGAATCACCACAGACAATCGTACTTCCCGGCCAAGTAAAGCCAAGCTCAGGCCCAATCACATGAACAATGCCTTGATATTGACTGTCAAAATCATATAGCTCAACACCAAATTCTTTGGCATTTTTACGCAACGTTTCTACTTGCGCCTTGGCAATGGGGTCATTCATCTGCGTGCGATCAATCGGTGAAGTAGAGATACTGTGATCTAAAGTCGCTACAATGGATTGTGGGTTACGCACAGGGATATTTAATTCACGCAACTTATCAAATGCTTGCGCTGAAGTAACCTCATGCATCAACATTCGATCGATATAAAAGATATCTGGAAAGCCTTTTTTGGACTCCACGACATGCTGATCCCATATTTTATCAATAATATTTTTAGCCATGAGACACCTCTTGTTGATTTGTTTGTGTCGATGTATTGTGCCTACGATAATTAGCATCTACATACATTTGATTCACCGCTTCGATAAATGCTTTTAGCGCTGATATCTCGATATCATGATCTTTGGCAATGCCTTTATAGGCATTATGATTTGGTGCGCTAACAATAATCGTCGCCTCTGAGCTTGAGCGCACACCCGCTTCTGTTAAAGACTTTGCATAATAATCTTTAACCTCAATGCCTGGAATGTATTTATCCGTCGCACTGAGCAATGCGGCAAGTGCCGAATTTTCACCTGCTAACTCAACTTTTAGATCCTCTTGATCGAAGAACTGCCCTGTTATCGTTACCGAGCTGCTATCCTCTGATTTACCATAAGCAATTTTACTTGCTTTAATCGGTGCACGGATTTTCTTATAGGCACTCAATAACTCAAGATCAGTTACCCCCTTGCGACGCTCGTGATAAATATCTTTGATCTGTTGAGCGACTTTCGCTTTTTCACGCTCCTCACAGACATAACCAAAGTCTTCGATAATTTTCTTAGCATGATTACCGCCAGATAATGGTCCAAACACAAAGGAAATCTCACTACCGATGGATTTTGGATCAAATGGCTGATAAGCCAATGGGTTATTCAAGATTGCATTGGTATGCCCACCTGAGGTATGTCGTGTTGCATTTAAGCCAACAATCGGTGAATGCGGCTGCTTAGGTAGCATTTTTTGGGCAATAAAATCCGAGACTTCTTTCAAGCCATTGATATTGATATTGGTGTAATAATGCACACCTTGTTGTTTGCCAAAAGCATCGATAAACATCACACACTGCTCTAATGCCGCATTACCCGCGCGTTCACCTACACCATTAATGCATGCTTCAACTTGACGTGCCGGACCATCAAAAACCGCATTCATTGAGTTCTCCAATGCTAAACCAAAATCATTATGGCAATGTGCCGACCAAATAATATCTTTATCAGGGAAAGCTTCTTTAATAATGCACGCGTGTTTTGTCATGTTTTTCACAAAATACTCATCACCTTCACGCTCACACGCCCCCCCGATTGTATCAGGACAGTTAATCACTGACACGCCGGCTTTTACTGCGGATTTAAACACTTCGGTAACATAGCCAAAACCATCTGCTAAACGCGAATAACCTTCAGCACTAAACTCGACCTCATAACCTTGATCGGTTGCAATCTTAATCAAACGATAGACGTCATCGATGTGTTTTTGCTCATCATTTTTATCTCCTAAACTTGCTTGCGCTAAGTTAGGATCAACCGGCAAATAAACGTGGATGCGCGCTTTACCAATAGCAAGTGACGGCTTTAACGCTTCCATCGTCTTTAAAACTTGCGCCTCTCTGAGCTGGCAAAGTCCAGCAATGACCATATTAGATTTCCGATTAGCCATACGCTCAGAAATTGTATGCACAATTTGGAAATCCAATTGGCTTGCCGAAGGAAAACCTGCTTCTAAGACATCGATATTCAGTGCATGCGCATAATCAGCATAAGCAATATTATCTTCAAAATTCATGCCCGCCCCTGGTGATTGCTGACCATCACGCAATGTGGTATCAAAAATATAAACACGTTGCTTATTATGTTGTTTGGTTTGTGTACTCATCGTTAACTCTCCTTCCTCAAAATAATTCTTTTATGGGCGTAGCTATATGCCCCTAGACGTAGGTTAAGGCGTCAAGCGCTTTAACGCCTTGAGTGATTTCGCTAAAACACTCCTTGATATGTTTAGTAACACGCCCAATTTCACCATGACCGGCAATTTTCTTGTCATCAATACTACGAATCGGTGTAATCTCGGCAGCCGTGCCACTGAAAAATGCTTCATCGGCGTTGATAATATCTTCAACCTTGAAATATTGCTCATGCACCGTATAACCCTGCTCCTTGGCAATTTGAATAATCATCCGTCGTGTAATACCATCTAAGATTGTACCCAAAGGTGTTGTAAAAATCTCATTATTCTTAACATAAAAGATATTTTGCGCCGCCCCTTCAGCAACATTGCCATCCGCATCCAATAGCAAAGACTCATGATAATGCGTGCCACGAATCTGCATACTGGCAAGCATACTATTGACATAATGACCTGATATTTTAGCGTCACATATCGTTGATTGCGGATGGATACGAATATATTTACTGACCATCACATCGACACTTTCAGCAGCCAAATAACGCCCCATTGGTAAGCACCAGATAATGACCTCAATCGGATGATCAGACTTTGGCAATACACCAACACTTTGATTATCACCATAAAAAGCCAGCGGTCGAATATAGCAAGACTCAAGCCCGCTCTTTTTAACGGTGTCAATGACTGCTTGACACATTTGCTCAACACCAAAGGGCGGATTCATACCCAAGGCACGCATTGAATAATCAAAACGCTGCATATGCTCCTTTAGCTTTAGAATCGCAGTGCCCTTGGGTGTTTTATACGCGCGGATTCCTTCAAACACCGCTGAACCATAATGTAATGCATGGGTCATTACACTCACAACCGCTTTTTCTTTCTCGATAAATTGACCATTTTGCCAAATATAACCCTGCTCATTCACTTACGTTATCCTCCAAAAAATGATACGTGATTTACTTAGTTTGCTTAAATGTGATAATAAAATATAACTGTAAAATACAAAAGGGGAATTAAATAGCTGCCTACCAGCGAGGCAGTCGTAGAGATAGTTCAAGGGAAAAAGAAAGTGGAAGCAGCATGTGTTTTTTGACTAATTTTAACATCACAAGCCTCCTTGAGCTTTTTCAATGACAATAAACACAAGCTATCATCATCACCTGCGAATCGCAACAATAAAAATTTATTTTTTCCATCCCTTGCAATAATTTGCTCTTTACAATTATCTTGCAAAGGTTAGGCTATACTCTAGAACATGAAAGAACACGATGTTCTGACTAAACCATAAGGAGCAACCTCATGCATAGCAAACTCAAAGAAATCGTAAATAAAGAAAAACGCGTTTTTAGCATTAGCGCCAATAGCAGTTTATTTGAAGCAGCTCAAAAAATGGCTGAACATAAAGTCGGCTCACTACTTGTTATCGATAACAATGAATTTCATGGCATTATCACTGAACGTGATTTTTTATTTAAAGTCTCTGCACGCAATCATGACTTAAAGAAACATGTTGTTGCAGATATTATGAGCGAGCAGATCATTTCAATGAATCACAATCAAACTGCGCAAGAAGCCCTGCAACTTATGACTGAAAAACGTATTCGCCACTTGCCAGTCTATGATGACAATAATACTTTTTTGGGGTTATTATCTATCGGTGATCTAACCAAATGGGCAAGTTCTCGCTATCATCAAAAGCATGATGAGGTGGAGAGTCTGGTTAATTATATTCAACAGTAATCAAGCTAAATAACAGGTATCAATAAATGTCACGAATATATTCACCAGAGTCAAAACAAAAAGCTTATAAAGAAGCACTAAATAGTATTGCATTAATGATTGAAGGAGAAACCGATCTAATTGCTATTATGGCAACGATCTGTTGTGAGTTAAAACAAGCGTTTTGTTATTTTGACTGGGTTGGGTTTTATCGGAATACTGGCAATGATGTACTTAAAGTAGGACCTTACCAAGGTGGGCATGGTTGTTTAAACATTACTTTTGATCGTGGCGTTTGTGGTAAAGCAGCCAGAACAAGGCAAACACAAATTGTAGATGATGTTAATTTACTGCCTTACCATATTGCGTGCTCGAGCAGTACCATATCAGAAATTGTCGTGCCCTGGATTATTAATAATGAACTGTTTGCCGTATTAGACATAGACTCAGATGACAAAGGTGCTTTTGATAAAACTGACCAACACTATTTGCAGAAAATGCTATCAAACATTGAGATATAAATAATACTCATGATTAGTTTCTGTGTTTCTTAATGCGATGTGTTTGTCTTTAACTCTTAAAGCCATTACAATGCTAGACTATTGAATGTGGTTTGGACTTAAACTTTTATTTAAGTCATAAGAGGGTAATAAAAAATGACCGTTGTTGTATGGAGTCTATTGTTGTTTGGTGTACTTTTAAACGCCTCAGCACAACTGTTTTTGAAGTTTGGCATGGATCGCATTGGAGAGTTTAGTTTCACACTCGCCAATATTTGGCCAATTGGCTGGAAGGTTGCGACGAATTATTTTGTGATTTTAGGGCTTATGTGTTACGTCATCAGTGTTGTCGTGTGGCTTATGGTGTTGTCACGCGTGCCAGTTGGTTTAGCCTATCCAATGGTATCTATTGGATACATTGTCACTGCAATTGCCGGTTATTTTTTATTAGGTGAAACCCTGACAGCAACACGTGTTGCCGGAATTTTTGTGATTATTTTAGGCGTTTATTTGGTTGCAAAACCATAAATCAACATTAATCAGTAAATAGAGACAAATAAATGAGAGATACATTTTTACCTTTTGCCAAACCAAGCATTTCAGAAGAGGCGATTGCCGACGTCGTTGATAGCTTGCGCTCTGGTTGGTTAACAACGGGTCCAAAGCTTAAAAAATTTGAAAGTATGCTTCAAGAATACCATGATGCACCACATGCCTTATGTTTAAATTCTGCAACTGCCGGATTACATTTAGCCTTGTTGGCACTTGATTTAAAACCAG
This sequence comes from Cysteiniphilum sp., assembly GCF_057495195.1. Taxonomy (NCBI): domain Bacteria; kingdom Pseudomonadati; phylum Pseudomonadota; class Gammaproteobacteria; order Thiotrichales; family Fastidiosibacteraceae; genus Cysteiniphilum; species Cysteiniphilum sp. The sequence continues at coordinate 16,122 of NZ_JBXTEF010000062.1, forward strand.
ATGATGAAGTGATCACGACACCGATGACCTTTGCAGCCACTTTAAATGTCATCGAAATCGTTGGTGCCAAAGTTAAGCTTGTCGATGTTGAACGTGATACCTACAATATCGATGTCACGAAAATTGAAGCGGCAATCACACCTAACACTAAAGTGATTATGCCCGTGCATTTTGCTGGCTTACCTGTGGATTTGGATCCTATTTACGCGTTAGCTAAGAAGTACAATCTCGCCGTGATTGAAGATGCAGCGCATTCGATTGGTGCTGAGTATAAAGGTAAAAAACTAGGCACCTTTGGTGATATGCAAGTCTTTAGCTTTCATCCGAATAAAAACATGACCACTGGCGAAGGCGGTTGCGTTGTGACACGTGATGATGCGATTGCCAAGCATATTTCTTTGACACGTTTTCATGGTATGGATCGTGAAGCGTGGAATCGCTTTGGTAAAGAAGGTAGTGCACACTACCAGATCGTTTACCCCGGGTTTAAATATAATATGATGGATTTGCAAGCAGCACTTGGCATACACCAGCTACCTGCTTTAGATGGTTTCATTGAAAAGCGTACGAAATTAGCAAAGCGCTATTATGAAAAGCTTGCAAATTTTGACGCACTCATCCTGCCAAAAGCACCACAGTTTGAGCACAAGCATGCATGGCATTTGTTTGCGCCAACCTTAAATACACAGGTTGCTAAAATCACGCGTGATGAGCTCATGACTCAACTAAAACAACATAATATTGGTTGCAGTGTGCATTATGAAGCCGCACATTTATACCCTTATTACGCTAACAAATATGGCTTTAAAAAAGGCGATTTCCCCAATGCTGAGGAGATTGGTACTAATGTGATTAGCTTGCCTCTTTTCCCAGATATGACCTTTGCTGAACAAGATGATGCGCTTGACGCACTTAACAAAATATTAAGAGCTTAAGGAGCTAATATGACTAAGCCTTATTTAAGTGTGGTAATTCCGATATACAATGAAGAAGAAGTATTGCCTACACTTTTTTCACGCCTTTTCCCGGCACTTGACGCCATTAACAAACCCTATGAGGTTATCTTTACCAATGATGGCAGTAAAGATAAATCAATTGAGCTATTGCGCCAGATGCATGACAAGCGTCCAAATGAAGTTAAGGTAATTAACTTTAATCGCAACTTTGGACAACATATGGCGATTATGGCAGGCTTTGAGCATGTTGATGGCGAAGTGATCGTAACCATGGACGCTGATCTACAGAACTATCCAGAAGATATTCCACTATTGCTAGAGAAAATCGAGCAAGGTCACGATGTCGTTGGTGGTTATCGCATGGATCGCCAAGATAAAAAATGGCGTTTATTTTTCTCCAAATTACATAATTCATTGCGTTTAAAGTTAACCGGCATTGATATGGTTGATGAGGGTTGTATGCTTAGAGCCTACACGCGTGACGTGATTGATCGCGTTGTTGCTACCGGTGAGAACTCAACCTTTTTGCCTGCACTAGCACATAGCTTCTCATCAAATCCAACTGACGTTGGCGTGCGTCATGCCGCGCGTGAAGAAGGCACTTCAAGCTATAACTTGTATAAGTTAATTCGTTATAATTTTGACTTCTTTGCCAACTTCTCAAAGGCACCGCTTGAGTTCTTTACGATGACTGGCTTGGTCGTGTCATTTTTGAGTATCTTGTTATTTATTTATCTGATTGTAAAGCGTCTTGCCTTTGGTCCTGATGCTGATGGCGTATTTACGCTTTTTGCAATCATGTATTTTCTCATTGGTATGCTGTTAATGGGGCTTGGTATCGTTGGTGAATATATCGGGCGGATTTATGAAGAAGTACGTAAACGACCACGATTTATCATTAAAGACTATATAACAACGACTGATTCAAAAGATAAGTCACCCACTGAGAATAGAAAAGAAAGTGAATAAAAAAGGTAACAACATGTCCGTTAAATTATTAGTTTTAGGCGTCAATGGCTTTATTGGCAGCAGTATGGTGGAAAAGATCTTGAAGGATACCGATTGGGAAATCTATGGCATGGATCTTTCCGATCATAAAATCACGGAATTCTTGGATCATCCACGCTTACATTTTGTTAAAGATAATGTACTTGAGAATATGGAATGGGTTGAAGAACATATCCAAAAATGTGACGTTATTTTCCCACTGGTTGCTGTTGCCAACCCCGCGCTTTATGTCTCTGATCCATTATTTGTTTATAAGCTCGACTATGAATCAAATGTTGATATTGTGAAGCTATGTGTTAAGCACAAAAAACACCTTATTTTCCCATCGACATCAGAAGTCTATGGCATGAGCAAAGACATTCCATTTAATGAAGAAACCAGCGCTTTAGTGACAGGACCTATCAATAAGCCGCGCTGGATATACTCTTGCTCTAAGCAGCTACTTGATCGTGTCATTCACGCTTATGGCATGCAAGAAGGGCTTAATTACACGTTATTTAGACCATTCAACTGGATTGGTCCCAAGCAAGATGAAATCAAATCGTCTAAAAAAGGTAGTGCCCGCGTATTAGCGCAATTTGTCTCAAATATTATCGATGGTAAAGATTTACAGCTGGTTGATGGTGGCACACAACGTCGTTGCTTTACCTATATTGATGATGGCATCGATGCTTTGATTGAGATCGTTAAAAAACGTGATAACGAAGCACATCGCCGTATTTTTAATATTGGCAATCCAGATAATGAATACTCAATTAAAGAATTAGCAGAGTTAACCGTTGATGCGATGAAACGTTATCCTGAATACAAAGTTCGTGCTGAGAGCACCAAAATCATTGCGACAACTGCAGGAGACTATTACGGTGAAGGCTATCAAGATGTCGATCGCCGTGTGCCATCCATTGAGAATGCTAAAACACATCTTCATTGGGCACCCAAAGTATCCATGCAAGACGCATTAAGAAAAACATTTGATTATCATCTACTACAATGACGATTATTAGCGCCTTATTTTTCTCGATTTTAGCGGGCATTTTAAACGGCAGCTTTGCCGCTCCAACAAAACATATGCAAATCAACCCAGTCAAGATGTGGCTTAACTTTGCTTTCTGGGGATTTATTATTATCCCCCTTTTGACCTTTTTGATAGTTGATCCGGCGTTTTTCAGCTTGCTACTGCAGGTACCTAGCATGGCAATTGTTATTCCACTGATTGCCGGTTTAATCTGGGGTATCGGCATGGTTTGTTTAAGTGTTGCCCTTAAACATATTGGTATTGGTGTTGCTTTTGTTATCAATATTGGTATCGGTACGGCAGGTGGCACACTTATCCCACTGATATTCTTCCCACAACAGCAGTTAAGCACGGGGTTTGTCAGTTTAGTAATCATAGCGGTTGTTTTCTTATTAGTTGGCGTATTATTGGCAGGGCTTGCTGCACAACAACGTGAGAAAGAAGCCTTAACTAATATAACCAACAAAGCAACTAAGGTGGCATTATTTGCCATTTTGATTACAATTTTTGCAGGAATAAGCTCTGCACTTCAAGGGGCTAGCTATGCCTATGCATTAAGTGCATATGCCACACTGACAAATGAAGTCAATAACCCCTTTATTCTTGCGATATTGCCGTGGTTTTTTGTATTTGTTGGGGGTTTTATACCTTATGTCATCTACTTTGCGATGTTAAACGCTAAGATTCAAGGTCAAATTCAAGCCGTTTACAGACGAAAAATGACCTTAAAAGATCAACTATTGATTATTGCCATGGCAGTAATGTTTTTTGAATCAACGGTTTGTTATGCCAAAGCCTCACAAATTCTAGGTGCTTTAGGTCCGATTATTGCTTGGCCATTGTTTATGACATTTATTATTTTAATGTCTAATTTCTGGGGACTTAAGCACGGTGAATGGCGTAATGCATCACGTGCTGCAGGTATCAAAATTATTAGCGCAATTATATTATTGATTATCGCTGTAGTCACTTTAGTTGGGGCAAGCTTATTTCGTTAAGCTTTCATTATTTATTGCCGTGTCACCCAACACCACCTTATTTTCCCACCACTGCATGAAAAATCTTGCCAGCTCTTCACTATGCACAGTTTTGCGCCAACTATAGAAAACCAGTTTTTTCTCAAAGGCAAAATCAAAATTGACACGTTTTAACTTAAAAATATCACGGTAGTACTGATATAGGTGGTACTCGGTAGACATCACCGTATTGGGCATACTGCTTAATAAACTCATCGACGTCAAAATACTGTTAGACAACACCACCTTACTGCGCGGATGATGTCCGATAGTTTGACGAATATAAGGTGTCTCTTTATCGTGCATGGTGATATGTTTTGCTTGAAGATAATCAACCAAGGTCATTTTATCGAAATTACTTTGTTGACTTGTGATCACAACCGACTGTGTTTCCATCAATGGCTGTGTTGGAATACTCAACACACGGTCTTCCATGCCAATAAATAAATCAAATTGACTCACATCACATTGTGCTTTGTTTAAGTCTTTAAGCTTCAATACTTCCATTTCGATTTCAATATCATGAACCCTGCAGGCTTCAATAAAATCAGGCATATATAACAGCGCGAAAAAATCACTGGTCAGCACTTTATAGCACTTTTTCTCCGCCTCTGCACTACTGTGTTTTGCCAGCCCGACAATATGGCCGATATAACTGCACAGTTGCAAGCCCTTGGCAGTTGCCACACAGCGTCCATCCTGAATCTGCATCACATCCTCACCAAATGCCTTTCTAATCAGTCTCAATGCAGCACTTACCGTTGATTGATTCTTATTTAAAAGCTTAGCTGCTTCCGACACTGAACCGACTTCAATAACCGCTTTAAAAACATAGAGATTATTCAATGTGACCGAGCTTATATCCATTACGTTTACCATGATTTATTTTAACAGTTTTAGCTAACATGAGATAGCGCTTATGAACTGCTGCCAATTATCAGGCATTCATCATGCTAACGCAACCACATTACTATGATGCTAACTATCTAGTCTCACACTATCTCGCATGCTTAGAAAAAATTTAAAGCAGCTTCCATGCACTCTTATCTTCAAATAAGGCTCTTAAGAGTTTGTTATTGAGCGTATGTCCAGATTTATAACAATTGAAATATCCTAATATTGCGCCACCGACATAAAAATCACCAATGGCATCTAGCAGTTTATGTTTTACAAATTCATCGGGATATCTTAACCCTTCAGAGTTTGCGACACCCTCATTAGTAACACCAACAGCATTGTCAAGTGAAGCACCTTTTGCAAGATTATTTGCATGCAAGTATTCCAATTGCTCAACAAAACCAAACGTGCGTGCCTTAGCAACATGCGCTATATATTCCTGTTGATTACCTGAAAACTCAACAACTAAGGGGGTAGCGGCAATCACTGGATGATCCCATTTGATTTCAAATCGATAACGCGTCTCATCACTCGGGGAAATTTCTGCAAACTTATCTTCATCAGTGACGCGTATTGTCTTTAACACCTTAATTACTTGACGCTTTTTATCTTGCGCTTTTACCCCTGTTTTTTGTAATGCTTCAACAAAGGCAATACTACTGCCATCCATGACTGGCAATTCTGGCGCATCGATTTCGACAATGACATTGTCAACCTGAAACATACAAAGTGCTGACATTAAATGTTCAATCGTAGATACCGTTATTGTTTTATCATTTGGCGAAACCAGCAACGTGCACATCACTGCTTCAGTAATATTAAAGGGTGTAATCTTAATATCATGCATTTGGGATAAATCCGTGCGCCGAAAAACAATCCCTTGATCAACCGCTGCCGGCAATAAACGCATATTGACATTAACACCTGAATGTAAGCCAATACCTTGAATTTCAATATGATGATTGATCGTCTGTTGCTGCACATTTTTCTCCATGCGTTTGGCAATGACAGAGACTATATAACATCTGGGCTAAAAAAGCTAATCAATAACACCACTAATACCATTAAGCTAATAACAACATAACACTTATTATTCTGGCGTTTAAAGTTATAGGCCGTAATTGCCACACGTACGATCGGGTTGATTAAAATAAACAACACCCCGAGTTGCAATAATGATTTAATACTGCCATGAAATGCTGTTGAAACAATCAGATTAACATCTTCCAAGCGTTTAGGCTCACCGCTAAAAACATGCGACAAGTGCACGATTTCATTATAATCCATCAGATAAAGCACTTCAGCAACAAACACTACTGAAATGGAGACAATAATTGACACCATCATTACCATAACAATAGTTGCTGAGTCAGGTTTTTTTTGATTTTTTTGGTCTTTTTGGCTTTTCAGATTTTTTATTTTTTCTGCTCTAGCGCTATTGTCGCTCATAAGTGAACTCCTAAGCCATTTAAAATCATTTGCACGCCGATAATAGCAATTAGCACTAAAAAGACTGTTTTCAAGGTTTTTACCGGAATGATCGGCAATAATTTAGCACCTAAGAATGCACCAACAAAAACACCCAATGCCACGGGCGCCGCAAATAATGGCTCGATATAGCCTGCTTTAAGATAAATACCAACACTTGCCGCAGCGGTAATACCGATCATGAAATTACTGGTTGCAGTAGTCACTTTAAAGGGGATCTTCATGATTTGATCCATGCCCAATACTTTAAAAGCACCTGAACCGATACCCAAAAGCCCTGATAGCACACCTGCAATCCACATAACAACAAAGCCAGGGACAACACCAACAACAGCATAAGACTCTATTTTGTCTTTTATTTGATAGGTATCTGGGAGTTGTAATTTTTGCGCCAGTTTACTTGATTCAATCACTGTGTTTTTTGGCTTATTCAGTAATGAAATCATAATATTTAAAAGCAGCATAACCCCAAAGATAAGTGATAATATGTCTTTATTCATCACCACCGCAAGGCTTGCACCACAGATTGCGCCAATCGTTGTTGCCACTGATAAAAACATACTAATACGAATATTGCTTATCCCATCTCTAAGGTATGAAATCGCAGCACCCGATGACGTAGCAATCACCGAGGTTAATGCCGCCCCCATTGCATAACGGATATCAATGCCAAATCCAAGAACTAAAAAAGGCGTGATAATCACCCCACCACCAAGACCTGCTAGGGCACCAAGGATACCTGCAAACATCGATGCAGCTATAATAATCAGCTCAAATACAATAAGATCCATCTTTATTTCTCTCTATGGCAAATAACTGCGTCACATGCTAGCGTTATAACTATTGGTATGCTGAAATTGCAGCAGACTCATCAAGCTTAAATCCTTTGGGGTCACTAATAATCTTATAATCCCCTGCAATCACTTCATTGGCAGTTATTGACGTAATCTCGCCCAAGCCTGGCAACATCTTACCAATATTAGCAATCGTAAATGTCCCATTGGTAGATTGCAGCACAAGACCATAACTATTAGCAGAGTAAATCTTATAGTTTGTCGCTACTTTATCCGTCGTTGTTGGCATAGTTATGATTGATTGCATAGCTTGACCCTTATCATTTGATGTGCTACTTGCTGCTATTTGCGCAAGTTTGGCTGAAAACTGCTTCGCCAAATCATCACTGACTTTATCTAAGCTTTTGGTCTGTTTTTGCACTTCATCTAACTTCATTTGCATTTGCTGTAACTGCGTTACTGCCTCAGTATTACTGTTTAAAATCATCTGTTTTAATTCAGCAATTTTGGCATCTGCAGACTTTCTCACCTGCTCAGCTTCCGCGTGAATGATATTTGATAGCGTATTTCTAATGGCACCTGCCTGATCCTCAATATGAGACTGCAGTACCTTTTGATGCGCTTGGATTTCTTTTTGATTAGTAATAATAAACAATTGAAATACTAGCACACATGCCACACCCACACCACCTAGCACCATCAGCTTTTGCTGTTTTGTTAGCGGCGTTTTACCTTTTTGTTGGCTTGATACCTCAGAATCAAATTCGTCATTTTCTAGCTCTACATCAGATGCTTGATCTTGTGTTTTGTCTGCTTTTTTATTTAATGAACCAAATAATTTCTTCATTGCAGCTTAGTCCTTCTTTACCAATGATAGCACTAAGTATAGAAACTATTTCGAGCATCGCCTAGCAGTTGATGGTGATTTATGTTTTTTTGTTTATACTATACCCATCGTAAATCATTTTGCGGTGTTTATTTGTAAAGTAGCCTGTGAAGATTTTGGCAAGTTGGATTGCAGGTAATAGCTAGAACTATTATCAAAATCAAACTTGGTAAAAGCGCGCAGAATACAAAGCAAGAAATTCTGTAAAGCGGTTTATGATGGGTATAGAGCCATATAATTTGGAAAACTCACTTGATAAGGATCAGAAACAATGAAGTACAATTTTCTTATTCGACTGCTTCACTTACTCATTGCGCTTGGTGTCATCTTGCAACTCTTAATTGGTTTTTTCTTTGATGATTTATTTGCCAAGCTCAATGGTGCATTTTTTATGACAATACACAAATCAATCGGTTTGTCTTTAGCTGTTGTGGTGATTCTACTGATCATTACCCGCTTATTATCAAAGAAAATCCCTTACCCTAAAGCGATGTCATCCTTACATATTTTTCTTGCCAAGATTGTCCACTTCGGTCTTTATCTTTGTGTATTTTGCATGTCAATGACGGGACTTATCGCCTCACAACTGTTTCAAAGTCAATGGCAATTTTTCTATTGGTTTAATGTGCCTATCTTGTTGCCGCAAAACCCAGAGCTTGGCAGTGAAATTTTTAGCTGGCATCCTTGGTTTGCCTATATTCTACTCGTGCTTGTCATACTACACATCTTAGCGGCACTTTATCATAAGTATATTGCTAAGGATGATATTGTTAAGAAGATGATGTAAGGCAAACTATTATAGATGAATAAATAAGTTGAATCACTCCTCACCCGTGTCGCCTATACTCTACGACCTATCCCGCAAGGAAAGAGGTGAAAAATAGTACCATCTATTTTTTGATCATTCTCTATTGATAAACATCCACCTTAACAAACCGATATCCCACGCCGGACTCGGTTGTAATCAATGGCTGTTTGGTGCAGGCAGCAAGTTTTTTGCGCAATTGTCCGACGTAAACACGCAGATACTGTACTTCATCGGCAAAATACTCGCCCCATATCTGCTGCAAGATCTGATTTTGGGTCAATAGTTTACCCGCATTTCGACAAAACACACTCAACAGCAGAAATTCTTTTTTTGATAAATGAACCACTTCATCATTGATCATCACGCGATGATCGGCAATATGAACACGCATATTTTCAAACTGATAAACAGACTCTGCTGCCTTGTCCTCAGCTTTAAACGCATCAACAAGCTCAAGGTTGCGCTTAATGCGCGCAACTAGCTCGGGCATATCAAACGGTTTTCTGACATAATCATTAGCTCCATTCTCAAGTGCTTTGACCACTTCATCACCATCACATCTGGCAGATACCACAATCACTGGTACATGCAGGTGTTTAACTCTTAGATTTGCTAACCATTTTTGTCCATCCTGATCAGGCAAACCTAGATCTAATAGAATAAGATCAGGATGCTGCTGGTTTAAAATCTCTGTCGCGTGTTCAGCACTGACGGCATCATAGACATCATAGCCAAGAACCAACAAGGTTTTCTTTAAGAATTTGCGAATTTGCGCTTCATCATCAATTAATAATATTTTCTTGTTCATATGGATTCACTATCGGTAATTTAACAATAAATGTACTGCCTTTATGAGCACCTTCACTGGTGGCATAAATCTCACCATGATGGGCTGTAACAATATCCTTACAAATGGCAAGACCTAGTCCATGCCCTTTAGTATAACTATCTGATTTTTTGAGTCGATGAAAAATTGAGAATACACTCTCTAGCTCTTCCTGCTCAAGTCCAATGCCTTGGTCAATGACCTCAATAACTGCCCAAGTGTTTATATACTTTAAGCTCAAAGTGATTTGACTGTTAGCCGCACTAAACTTAACCGCATTGGAAATAAGATTAAGTAAAACTTGCTCCAATAACAGCTTATCGCCATTAATGACAAGGTCTTTATCAAGACATTGCAGCTTAAACTGGTGACTTACAAAACGTTTTTTGGCAACAGCCAGCACCTCGTTAATTAATGTCTTTAACGGCACGTTTTGCTTATTAATGGTGATACCTGCGCTAAACTTCAACATCTGCAGAATATGATCGATATATTGATCTAAGCGTTTGCTTTCCTCTAAAGCAACAGTAAGCATCTCGGCTTTATCCTCTTTGGAAAACATCTCGCCATAACTTAATACACTAGATAAGGCACCAGTGATCGATGCCAACGGTGTTTTAAAATCGTGAGACACCGATGATAGTAATGTTTTTTGCAGCTTTTCCTGCTCTTTTAAAATCATCGCTTCTTGCTCTTGTTGAGATAAACGCTGCTGCAATAATGCATTAGCAACATGTGACAGCATCGTTTTAATGAGTATTTGATCAAACATGAAAGCTTCGACTTTATATTCAAACTTCACACAAATGGCAATAATGCCAAGCATACGCCCATCAACAATCAATGGCTCAAAATACCATGGTAATGCGCTAAAGGTTTGCGTGCTTTTGCCACAAGCCGTTTTATTACTCCAACACCAACGCACAGCGGCTTGCTCTTTATCACTTAACTGACATGAATTGGGAATGGTCTCATATAACTTATGATCATCAGCAACGATAAATGCAAACTCATAATCAAAGTATTGCGTTAATGCTTCTAAAAAGCGTTGGTAAAACGACTGATTTTTCTGCTTGATCGTAATCTCATTGGAGAATTTATAAAGCATCGATAAAGTCTTTTCACGTGACCGTAATACCTTTAATGAGCGCCGCGTACGTGCCGTTAGTTGGCTCACTATCAAAACAACTAACATAAATATGATAAAGGTAATGACTTGTGAAAAAGTGCCAATCGTAAATTGGAAAGTAGGCGTCAAATACATATACATGTACATTATGAAGCTTAGAATTGACGAGGCAATTGATGCCTTAAGCCCATAGCGATAAGCACATAGTATTAAAGTCAACACCAGAATAAGTGATTGCCCAGATAAACCGACAAAACTTAATCCAAAGAATATAAAGAGCCCTGATACAAACGTAATTGCTAATGCTTTAATGATATTCATCCACGTTGTATTGCTACTTTGCTTAGCTTCTTTAAAGCGCGAGAAAAGATCAGAGAGGCGCGCTTTATATGTGCTGATCACATGCACCTGCTTATGCTCACTATGACGAATAACATCATAAACAACTGAACCCAACAGCCAATCTAGCCATTTAGCTCGTCTTGATTTACCAATGACAATATCAGTGACATTGTGATCATTGGCATAGCGAATAATCGCTTTTGATAGCCTGCCACCTGAGATATGTTCTAATTGATAACCTAACTCAATTGCCAACGTTTTATAACGCCTAATTTCTCGTAATTTGACACGCGATAGTTGCTTTTGCGGGTTATGGATAAATATCGCTAATAATCGCGCATTGGCGATCGTGGCAAGCTGCTTGCCTTTTCTAAGCAGTCTTGGCGTTGACGCATCATAGGCACAACAAACCAGCACACAAGGTGAAGCGGCAATATTGGCATGTGAATCATAAAGCTTCTTATATGAGCGTACATCTTCACCAACATGCGAAGCGGCTAAACGTAGCGCATAATCTCGAAGTATTGCCAGATTGGTATATTGGAAATAGCGTAACAATGCGCGTTTTGCCATGTCGTGATGATAAACTCGCCCCTCATTTAAGCGCTTGATCAACTCCTCAGGCGTGATATCAACGATCATCAGCTCATCGGCTGATTGAATAAAACTATCAGGAACAGTTTCTTCAACGTTGACCTGAGTAATCTCCTCGACTTCATAGCTCAAACTTGCGATATGCTGAATATTAATTGCGGTATAGACATTGATCCCCGCTTCTAGAATTTCAACAATATCTAAATAGCGCTTTTTGTTACGTTCGGTTGCAAGATTTTTATGCGGTAATTCATCGATGATCACCGTTTCAGGTTTGCGTTGAATAATAGCATCAACATCAAGCTCATTAAACACCTTGCTTTTGTAAGCTAAGGCTTTTAGTGGAATTTGCTCAAGACCCTCAACTAAATTTTCCGTCTCTTTACGTCCATGTGTTACCACCAAACCAATAGCCACATCATGTCCTGCATGCTTAAGTTCTTGGGCACGTGTTAACATCGCATAGGTTTTACCTACACCAGGAGCAGCACCCAAGAAAATCTTTAATCGTCCACGTTTAGACCTCTCCGACTTCTTTGCAAGATTCAGTAACGCATCGACTTTATGATCGTTAGAATTTTCATAAGTCGGCATGTGCTCATTCGCCATAGATGATTCCGCTAAACAATATATGCACTAGTTTAACCCAACTTTTGTTTAAATGCTTGCAGCGCCAAGTTTAATTTAAGCACATTAACCGTTGCTGGATTAAACAGGTGATGCGCTGTATTGTCATCAATCAATTGAAGAACTTTAGCAACTGGTAAATGATTGACCTTGGCGATATATGGCGCATGATATTTTGCTGCCATCAGTGAAATATCTGGATCTAAGCCACTACCTGAAGCAAACACCAAATCAGCAGGGATTTTGTTAGTCCCGTATTTTTGCTGCAAACCCTCGATTCGAGCCTGTACACCTTTAACTAAATTTACATTATTAAGCGCCATACTCGTGCCACCTGAGGCAAGCCCATCATAGTTATTTGCCGATGGTCGAGATTGAAATAAATTATCGGCAAAATTTTGTCCAATCAGGCTTGAGCCAACAACCTGCCCATCGTATTTAACCAACGAGCCTTGTGCCTGATCTTTGGCAACGACAAAACCAATACCCGCCATCAATAAGGGATAAAAAACACCTAAGATAATCGTGAAAAAAAGCATTGCTATCAACCCACGACGAATTTCATAAAACATCATTTCTCTCCTTACACTAAGCCAACAGCTGTAATGATCATGTCGATTAATTTAATGCCAACAAATGGTACTAAAATACCCCCTAAACCGTATAACAACAGATTACGCTGCAGCAGCTTATGCGCACTGACACTGACATTTTTAACACCAACCAGTGCCATCGGAATTAAAAATACAATAATCAATGCATTGAATATTACTGCTGATAAGATTGCACTCACCGGCGAATGTAAATGCATGATATTAAGCGCATTTAAGCTTGGGAAACTGACCACAAACAATGCTGGAATAATCGCAAAATACTTAGCCACGTCATTGGTGATACTAAAGGTTGTTAATGCCCCACGCGTCACCAGAATCTGCTTACCAATACGCACGATTTCAATCAGCTTTTTAGGATCTGAATCCAAATCGACCATATTGCCCGCCTCGCGTGCTGCCGTTGTGCCACTTGCCATGGCAACACCGACATCAGCTTGAGCTAAAGCAGGCGCATCATTAGTGCCATCGCCACACATTGCCACGGTTTTGCCTTCTTTTTGCACCTTTTTGATGTAGTCTAATTTGTCTTGCGGTGAGGCTTGCGCGATAAAATCCTCAACGCCTGCTTCAGCAGCAATTGCCGCTGCCGTTAAAGGATTATCACCCGTGATCATCACCGTTTTAATTCCCATTTTTCTTAGCTCATCAAACTTCTCTTTAATCGCGGGTTTAATCACATCTTTAAGATAAATCACCCCCAATAATTCATTATTTTGACAAACTGCTAATGGTGTACCTCCTTCTTCAGCAATACGCTCAACCATTAAAGTAAAACTGTGACTTACCGTATCTGGCGAGTGATTGCCCAGATGCTTAGTAATGGCACTCACGGCCCCTTTGCGGATATTAAGCGCGTTATAGTCAATCCCGCTCATGCGTGTATAGGCTGAGAAAGGGATCATCTGTGCGTGAACTAAATCAATACCCTCACGCTTAAAACCAAAGCGTTTTTCGGCAAGTTTGACAATCGATTTACCCTCTGGTGTTTCATCCGCTAATGAAGATAACCATGCAGCATAAGCTAGATCGCGCTCACTGACACCATTAATAACCAAAAACTCGGTGGCAAAGCGATTACCTAAGGTGATCGTACCAGTTTTATCCAACAGCAATACGTCGATATTGCCTGATGCCTCGACAGCACGACCAGAAAGTGCTACAACATTTGCTTTCATTAAACGATCCATGCCCGAGATACCAATGGCGGATAACAGTCCTGCAATCGTCGTTGGAATCAAGGTCACGAATAATGCAATCAATACGACAACAGATAGTGTTACATGACTAAATTGTGCCATACCATAAAGCGCGCAAACAGCCACGATAAAAATCAGCGTCAACCCTGATAATAAAATCGTTAAAGCAATTTCATTCGGCGTTTTCAAGCGTTTGGCATTCTCGACCAAAGCAATCATCTTATCCAAGAAGCTTTCACCGGGATTAGAGGTAACGCGCACTTTGATCTCATCAGAAGTCACCTTGGTGCCTGCTGTGACTGCTGAGCTATCAGAGCCTGCTTCTCTAACCACTGGTTGTGATTCCCCAGTAATTGCAGACTCATCAATCGTTGCAATGCCCTCGATCACCTCCCCATCTGCCGGCATGAAATCACCGGTTTGCACTAAGACAATATCCCCTGCGCGTAATAACTCAGCAGCAAGTACTTCCAGCTCACCACTTTCATTATAACGCTTGGCACTTAACTGTGACTTTGTGGCGCGTAAACTATCAGCTTGCGCCTTGCCTTTGCCCTCGGCAATGCTCTCAGCAAAGTTAGCAAATAAAAGGGTTATCCATAACCATAAAGTGATTTGTAATGTAAAGCCAATCTCTTTGCTGCTAACGAATGCTTGTATGAGATAGAGCGAACATAAGATTGTAACGATATAAACACAAAACATCACTGGATTGCAATACATCTCTTTTGGATTACACTTTATAAATGCCGCTTTAATCGCCGGCGTGATCAATGCTTTTGAAAAGATTGATCTATTTTGATGTGCCATTTTCATAAACTCCAAACTATAAAAGATATCAATGATCTAAAAGATTAAAAAAATTAAAACGTGACGTAATCAAGAATCGGTCCCAGTGATAATGCTGGGAAAATCGTGAGACCGCCGACGATTAAAATGGTAAATAATACTAATACACCAAATAAAATACTTGTTGTTGAGAGTAAGCTATAACCGGCTTGACCCGTGGCACGTTTTGTTGCAACTAAACTGCCTGAAAGCATAACTACCGCAGCAATCGTAACAAACCGCCCTAATAACATAGCCACACCAAGAGTGACATTTAAAAACAGTGTATTGGCATTTAAACCTGTAAGCGCGCTACCATTATTGTTAGCGGCCGAAGTGTAAGCATATAAAATCTCACTAAACCCGTGTGCACCTGTATTGGTAAGACTTGCATAAGTACTTGGTAACACGGCAGCAATCGCGGTAAATATAAGCACACAACAAGGAGAAATAAGCACACCAAGCATCACCCATTTCATTTGCGTGCCTTCAATACGTTTACCTAATATACTTGGAATTCTTCCCACCATGAGTGAGGCAATAAAAACACTTAACAACATAAACAGTAAAAAGCTATACATCCCCGTGCCCGCGCCGCCGATAATAATCTCACCCAGCGCCATATTGACCAATGCCGCTGCTCCACCAATTGGTGTGTAGCTATCAAGCATGCTATTGACACCACCATCTGAAGCTGATGTTGACACCGTGTTATAAAGCGTGGATTGGAAAATACCAAAACGCACCTCTTTACCTTCAAGATTAGCCAAATGTCCAGATTGCCCATAGATATCGGCAATATGCGTGCTTTGTGGATTGGGCATGCCTTTTAATTCAGCATAGGTCATAATACTTAATGAGGTTATGAACAACACCCCCATTACTACCAAAATAAACCAGCCTTGCTTAGTGTTTCCTACCCACTTACCAAAAGTATAAGTTAGTGCTGCTCCAATGGAGAAGATACTTAAGACTTGAATAAAATTGGTTAATGCTGTTGGGTTTTCATAAGGATGTGCCGAGTTGGCATTAAAGAATCCACCGCCATTAGTACCTAATGATTTAATTGCTTCTTGTGATGCCACAGGACCCTGTGGGATAATTTGCTCGGCACCTGATAAAGTATGTGCATGCACATAATCCATGAAGTTTTGTGGCACTCCTTGCAATATATAAACAATAGTAATGACAATACAAAGCGGTAGTAAGATCCAAAATATCGCCTTACCTACATCTGACCAAAAATTACCGATCGTTGTTTCATTGTTTCTCGCAATGCCACGAAACAAAGCGATAGCCACTGATATGCCTACCGCTGCTGATACAAAGTTTTGTACAGCAAGTACTGCCATCTGTGATAAGTAACTCACCCCAGTTTCACCCGAGTAACTTTGCCAGTTGGTATTAGAAACAAAGCTAACTGCGATATTAAATGCCTGATGCCAGGTCATATTGTCAATATGCTGTGGATTTAAGGGCAAAAAAGCTTGCAACATCAGCAGACTAAATACAAACAAAAATGCAAATGCTGAAAACACGAATAGACTCAACAAATACTGTTTAGCGCTTTGCTCTTTATTAAGATTAGCGCCTATTAGCTTGCCATACCCACATTCAAGTGGTGAGGCAAACCAATCTAAAAACGTTCTTCGTCCATGATAAACATTATAAATATATGTTCCTAATGGCTTTGTAATAACTAACAAAACGCCAATAAAAATAACGAATAACCAAATGTTGTGATACATACTTTTACCTAAAATCGCTCTGGGAAAATTAAAACAATAATCATATAAATGGCTAATAAAGCCATTATCACCCCTGAAAATATTGTCATCTAAAACACCTCTCTTAATGTTGACAATAATCACTCAGGCTAAATTGTACGAGTGATGAGAATAAAAATTCGATAGGGCTTTTATTCGGAAATATAAAAAAAATATAAAACCTTACAACATCACACGAAACATATAAATAACATAAAACATGATAATGTATTTAATTTACACAAATATTTGACACTTGCATTTTATTGATTTACCTTAATGTTCACGCGAACATTCAAAGACAATCATGATAACCCAAAAAGAAATTGCTAAACTGATGTACCCCCTCAATTTGGGACAGTAAGTCCACCAGAATGAGGAGCAAAAAATGGCAAAATCTCGTCACACACAAGAGTTTAAAAATGAATCAGTTAAATTAGCTCTAGAAAAAGATGCTAATCGTAAACAAATAGCGGATAATCTGGGCATAAACTATAAAACACTATGCAGCTGGATAGCACAGAGCATGTCTGACCAACCACCAGAAAAAATTGATTATAAAACCTGTTATCAGCAACTGATTGCTGAAAATGCTCAGTTAAAACGAAAATTAAAACAAGCGGAAACGGAGCGTGAAATTTTAAAAAAGGCAGCAGCGTACTTTGCGAACCACAACACGTAAAGTACGCATTTGTCTATCAGTATAGGTCACAACTTCCCGTGACAACATTATGCAAAGTCACTGGTGTTAGCACATCGGCGTATTATCGCTGGCTAAAAACGCCTCTTAGCAAACGTCAGGTCAATGATAACCAGTTAGACACAGCAATTGTAACCATTTTTAATGAGCATGAGGCCAGATATGGTGCAACACGTGTCCATCGTACTTTACAAGACCAAGGTTGGAAGGTTACAGAAGATAGAGTATCTAGGCGCATGAAACTGATGGGTCTTGTTTCTAAAGCGGCACGACGATATAAGGTAACAACGGATTCTGATCATAATAAACATGTTAGTGATAACCTTCTACAACAGAATTTTAATGCGAAAAAGCCTAATGAGAAATGGGTAACGGATATTAGTTATATCCCCACAGACGAAGGTTGGCTATATCTGTGTGTCGTAATCGACCTATATTCACGCGCGGTTATTGGCTGGGCAATGGATAAACGCATGAAGGCTACACTAGTATGTGATGCGTAAGAAATGGCTCTGTTTAGAAGACATTTTCCTACTGGCACTATTATTCATTCAGATAAGGGCAGCCAATATTGTTCATCTGATTTTCAAAATTTGCTAAGCAAGCACGCATTAATTTCAAGCATGAGCGGTAAAGACTGCTGCTATGATAACGCCGCTTGCGAAAGCTTTTTTGGCACTTTAAAAGTCGAGTTAGTACATGATGAAAACTATAAAACAAGAGCTGAGGCAAAAACATCAATCTTTTCGTATATTGAAGTTTACTATAACACCAAAAGGAAACATTCAACGATAAATTACATGACACCAAAACAGTTTGAAGATAGTATGAAATCCGAAAACCAAAAGTGTCCCAAATTGACGGGGTAGATCACTACTAAAATAGATACCCACGAGCTGCGCTCGTGGGTATCTATATCACACTGTATTAACAAGCATGATAACTTCCTGCAATAACATCCTTTTTACTTCCTGTTGTCGACGAGAATGGTATTTTTATCTTATTGATATGACAATAAGCAAACCACGCAAAGGCAATTGCCTCAATCCATTCCTCATCAACACCCAAAGCATTGATTGCCTGCACATTGATATCTAGTAAATATTCTCGAAGCAAGTCCAATAAAAACTCATTACGCACACCACCACCTGCGACATAAAGCGCTTTAGTATCTGCTTGATAAGCTAAAATAGCCTCAGCAATCGAGCGTGCTGTTAAATGATGTAAGGTTGCTTGCACATCTTGTATATGCTCATCGGTAGACAAATGATTCTCTAGCCATTGCAGATTAAAATACTCAAGCCCCGTACTTTTAGGTGCACTTTGCGCAAAATAAGGATCTTGCATTAACTGATCTAATAATGTTGGCAATAATAGACCACTGCGCCCCCAATGACCTGCTTGATCATAAGCATCACCACGATGTTTATTAATCCATTGATCGATCAAGGTATTGGCAGGTCCCGTATCAAAACCAATAAGCGTTTTCTTAGGGTGTAGACAAGTAATATTAGCGATGCCGCCTAAGTTGAGAATGACTCGCGGCAGATCTTTATCCGCGAAAAATGCTTGATGAAATGCCGGTACGAGAGGCGCACCTTGCCCACCAAAAACCATATCTTTATTGCGAAAGTCATTGATAACTGGAATACCTGTCAGTGCTGTGAGCACATTACCACTACCTAATTGAATACTGAATTTACGCGCGCCTTGTGGCTGGTGATAAACCGTCTGCCCATGGCAACCAATAGCAATAATATCTTTTTCATTGAGGTTATTTGCTATTAGCATTTGCTTAACGCACTGCGCATAGCTTTCGGCTAATTGATAGTCTAAATCACCGAAATCAAATAACGATAACTGATAGTTTTGCGCGAAGATATTTTTAATTCTCGATTTAATCTCCGCGGGATAGGCGAAGCTGTGCTGTGCTTTAAGACTAAATGAATCGTCTTTAAATTCAACGACAACACAATCAATGGCATCCATACTGGTGCCCGACATAATGCCAATATAATACTTGCCACTCATGATTTCTTACGCTTCTTATCTTTCAGGTAATTCGCTAAAGGTAATGCAAACATACCAACAAATAATACAAGTGCGATAAAAAACAATAACTGCAACCACCACGGAAAAGAGCGCATCACCTGCCACGCATGATTAAGCTGTGAGGCCGTATTTGTAAATACATGCTTTTCTGTCGGCATATAACGTGCTGACACCATTGACACAGACACCAGATAAAATAATGTCACGATATACAACAGTCCATATTGTTTATAACGTTTGATCTTAAGGTATTTTTGCTCAAGAAAATAACTGATCTGATGATCATCATCACTGGCGCAACTTGAGATTAAGGTTTTAATCCAGAAAAATGCCAATACAACGGCATAAATAACAAATACAATCATTTATTTACCAACTTTTTGCAACGCTTTTTACAAACACATCAACTTTCTGTTCATTCTCTGTCAATGCAGCACTATCGGCTTTTAAGGGGAGCAATGCTCCACCACTTATTCTTGCTTGACCTGCTGCATTTTTATAAACCACGACAGGCACTGAGTTAATTAACCCTTTTAAAATCATCATATTATGATTAAATTGCTCAATTTCTTTGCTTGTCGGATTGGTCACTGGTGTGATGCCTCCTTCCTCTTTGGCATAATTAAAACTCGCTTCATTTTGCTTTAGTGCGTCAAGCGGTGATTTTGCACTTAAAATAGCCATTGTTTTTAATGGGCTTGAACGCTTAATAATGCCAATGGGTACCCAGCGAATTGCCAAATTGCCAGCATCTACTTGCTTTTGAGTGGCCTCAAATAATGCATGGCAAAACATGCAATTGGGATCAAAGATCACATACATATTGCGCTCTGTCGCTTTTGATCCCTGCTCAATGAAGTTAGCTGTTTGCAACGCTTGATATAATTTTTGAGCCGCTGGATCAATTGAGTTTAAATCGATCCTTTGTGCCTGATTACTTCCCTTATCATGCGCGCCAAAAAAGTAATAAGCACCACCCAAAATAATAATCAATGTAACCAATAGCAGTAATATACGTCTTACCATAAATTCAGTCCATTTCATCCAATCAAAAGTAAGCTAAAGCCTAGCGAATTTCGTCTATTTTAGCCACTTTTTCTTGCTGAATTTATCTATACCCATCACAAACTCCTTTACAACCAAACACCGCAAAATGATTTACGATGGGTATAAGTAAACGCATTTACAAATGCATACCCCAACTTGCTATTTATTTTTTATACGGCAAGATAGCGCCTAATATTTATAGTACATTTAAATTTATGTCTTACGATAAAACACTGACGGTGTCGAAATTGACACTCATGAACATCACTGCAATCATTAGTCTGAGCTCCATCGCCTTTATGGCAACGATTGGCCTGGCCTCTATTTTCTTTTATCTTTTAGCTGCGATCTTTTTTCTGATTCCGAGCGCTCTAGTCTGTGCTGAATTAGGCGGCATGTTAGTGAAAGATAATGGCGGCGTATACACTTGGGTGAAGCGTGCATTTGGTGAGAAAACTGGCTTAATCACAATCTGGATGGAGTGGTTTAATAATGTCATAAGCTTCCCAGCAAGTCTATCGGCAATTGCAGCCACGATTGTTTATATCGGCTTTGATCAGATCGAACATAGTAAGCTCACCCTTTGTCTTACTATGCTTACCATTTTCTGGATATTAACCCTGTTTAACTGTTTACCCATGCGACGAGTTGTTATTCTTAATGTCATCGGTGCACTGTTGGGCATGATTTTACCCAGTGTATTGTTACTTGCTGGCGCGATTTATTTTCTGATCATGGGACAAGATAATGCTCATTTTAACCACTTCCATAATTGGTTACCCGAGTTATCATTTGTGACTTTTGCGCTATTTGTCAAAACTTTGGCAAGCTACTCAGGCATTCAAGCAACAAGCTTTCATGTTAAAAATGTGCAAAACCCTAAACGTAGTATTCCCAAGGCAATGATCTTATCAATTGTGATTATTGTGCTACTGTCGATCATCTCAACACTTGCCTTGGTGATTATCACACCTCAAAACTCAATTAACCCTATGAGTGGATTAATTCAAGGGATTAGTGCCGTACTTAATCTTGCCGGTCTTGGTGAGTTTCAAGGACTTATTGCCTTACTTATCGTCGTTGGCATGATCGCAGCCCTTAGCACTTGGATATTAGGTCCTGCTCGCGCCATGCAAGAGGTCGCTCAACAGAAACTTTTACCTCAAGCTTTTGCTAAACTTAACAATAATCACATGCCAACCAATGTGCTGTTGATTCAAGGTATTATTGGTAGTCTGCTATCCTTTGTATTTTTGTTTATGCCGACAATTCAATCTGCCTTTGCATTATTGATCGCATTAACATCACAGTTTACAGTTTTCATGTGGATTCTGGTCTTTGCTGCAGCCATGCGTTTACGTTATAAAGAACCGCATATTGAGCGAATTTTTCATGTTGGCGCCAACAACAACCTGCTTTTAAATACCATTTGTATTTTTGGTATCCTTGCTTGCTTAAGTGGCATTTTCTTAGGGATTTTTCCGCCGGCTTTTTCACATATACAAAATATTTATGCTTATGTTACGACCATCGTTATTGCTGATATTATCATTATTCTTATTCCCTTTTTATGGATCTGGTTGCGTAAACCATTGCAGTAGTTCTGCGCTTGAATTAATCCACTTTTATACTATGCCGCTCGTGCATCATTTTTCCGTGTTTAATGTTGAAAAATTCAATGACAGAAATACTGTAAAATGCTTTATGAACGGTATATAGTGCTATAAGAAAGGTATAAAAATAGAAGGGAGATCTCATGACAAACAAGAAACTCACTCGCAACATCTTAATTGGTATGGCGTTAGGTATTATCGTTGGGCTTATTTTTCACCCCTTTGCTGATAGCTATTGGGTTAACACCTATATCACCGGCGGGGTACTGCATCTTATAGGGCAAATATTTCTGACTTTGATGAAGATGCTCGTTGTCCCATTAGTCTTTGTATCTATTGTTTGTGGTGCAAGCAACGTTGCTGACCCTAAAACCTTAGGACGTATTGGTGGCAAAACGATTATCTTATATGTTTGCACTACTGCCATTGCCATCACACTGGCAATTGTTGTGTCAATATTGTTTCAAGTTGGTAAAGGTGCGAATATTTCAACGGAAAATTTGAGCTTTCATGCAGCACCTGCGCAAAGCTTCTTGGAAACAATTCTAAGCTTATTTACAGCCAACCCCATTAACTCACTAGCAGAAGGGCGTTTGTTACAAATCATCGTCTTTGCACTGTTGTTTGGTATTGCCATTAACTTTGCTAAAGAAGCCGGTACACGGATCAAATATTGGTTTGATGATATTAATGAGGTGATCATGTCACTTGTAAGCATCATTATTGCACTTACGCCCTATGGTGTATTTGCTCTGATTGCTAAGCTTGTCATCACAACTGATCTTGATAAATTTGTTTATGTATTGGGTTACTTCTTTACCGTACTCATTGTGCTGTTTATCCACCTTTTTGTTACCAATGGTATTCTTGTAGGCATATTAGCACGTCTCAACCCGATTACCTTCTTTAAGAAAGTGCTGCGCGTGCAATTATTTGCCTTCTCTACAGCAAGTAGTAACGCGACTTTGCCAGTGACATTAGAAACCGCTGAGAAAGAAATTGGCATTAATAATAAAGTCGCAAGCTTCACGATTCCTTTAGGTGCTACGATCAATATGGATGGTACTGCCATTATGCAAGGTGTGGCTACCGTGTTTATCGCACATATATACAACATTGACTTAAGTTTAGGCGCGTATCTTATGGTCATACTCACCGCCACCTTAAGCTCAATTGGTACTGCGGGTGTCCCTGGTATTGGTTTAATTACGTTAACGCTGGTATTAACTCAAGTCGGCTTACCGGTTGAGGGTATTGCACTTATTATCGGTATTGATCGCATTCTTGATATGGTCAGAACAACTGTGAATGTCACAGGTGATATCTCTGTTACTGCGGTTGTTGCTAATAGTGAAAAGCAAATTGATCGCAATATATACCGATCGTAAATCATGTTACGGTGTTCAGTGTTGAAGAAGTTTGTGATGCTTTTGGGCGGTAAAATCCATAACTCATAACCTTTGAAACCTCTTTATTGCTTATCATCTTCCAATCAAAGATCCCATAAAATTCCTGCGCTTTTTTCAGCACTTTTCTTGACTTAATGACTAAGTTTTACTTTTTTTACTTATATGCAGTAAATTTATTAGTGATCGATTATTTTTTATGATATAAAAACGCCCTAATAAAAAACTAACTCGTTAATGGAGGCCGCTATGCTGACAGAAAAAGAACTACTAAATATGCCTGAAGATGCATATATGAATGAAGAGCAGTTGGCTTTTTTCAAGGAACTATTACTTCAGCAAAAACAAGAGTTAAGTGAAGCAATTGATAGCGCGAAGAAAAGCTTGGCTGAGTCTGAACGTAACACCGATTTAAATGATGTTGCTACCTCACAGGAGATGCAGCAACTTTATTTGCGTACTGTCGATCGCCAGAGTAAGTTATTACGCAAAGTCAATGAATCACTAAAGCATATTGAAAACGGTGAATACGGTTATTGTGAGTTGACTGGTGAGCCAATTGGTGTGCAGCGTTTACTGGCACGTCCAACAGCGACCTTATCGGTACAGGCCAAAGAAATTCAAGAGCATCAAGAAAGAACGCAAGGCATTATCAAAGCCTAATCTAATCCTTAGATATTTTATTTTTTATCCGTTTTTATTCAGGGTGATCCCCTTTATTAGCCACATGATTTGGATCATCACTGATTTCTTTGTACTTCCCTTTTTCAATTTTTTCATCAACGTACAGTGTAAAGCGATAAGCAACATACATTGAAATCGCTAACATAATCATAATGGTGATATACCACATATTAAATTCCTCTATTAACCCAATTAGTAGAATGTATGACTATTTTGCTCTAAGTCATCTTTATCAAGTTTAGACTTACCGCGCCATGCAGCACGAAAGCCCCAAAGTTTATAAGCAACAATCAATACCATAAATGCAAACGTAATATATAGCATACCCATCAGGCTATATTCAGAGGCTGATACATTCCAAATCGTCAAACTCTGGCTACCAAAGCCATTACTCCCAACCCAGTTGGAAGGCACTATAAACGGGAACAAGGCAAATGCTGCCGCACACATAATTGCAGCAATTGCGAAAGCGGAACACCAGTAAGCAAGCGCTTCATTTTTCTCTTTGGTAATGGCAGCAAGTAATAGCATCACATAACATAAAATGGGTGCGATCCACATCCATGGATGTGACGCGTAATTATGCAGCCATCCACCTGTCACCACATCCACCTGTGTGTTAAACGCAAGGCTTGCTGGCGTCCCGGTGATAATCATCCCAGGGATAACATATGCCAACATAATCAAGCCAATGGTAATAAGAAGTAAATTAATGATGATAAACAGATTAGATAAACGACGAAAACGCAAGCCTAACTCACCTGACAAACGCCGATTTAAGTGCAAACATGCATGCATCAATACCATGCTTAATGCTAACAATGCGCACAAAATAGCAAAAGGTGATAACACACTAGCAAAGGCATTACCGGCATATACCGATCTTAATAAGAAGTCATCATGATAAAACGGTAACCCATGGAATAGCGCGCCAAGCACCAAGCCAAAGATTAGCACGGGAATAAAGCTACTAATAAAAAGCCCCCAATCCCAGAATTTACGCCAACCATCGCCATCAAGTTTACTACGATAATCAAATCCAGGAGGACGCAGGAAAAAGGTAAATAGCACTAATAGTAATGCCGGATATAACCCTGAGAAAATCGTGCCATAAACAGCTGGCCAAATCCCAAATAAGGCACCACCACCGATAACAATCCACGTTTGATTACCATCCCACGTAGGGGCAATGGTATTTAGCGCTAAGCGTCTCTCAACATCATTTTCTTTAAAGCCTTTATGTTTAGACATAAACGGCATCATGATCGTCACGCCAAAGTCACATCCTGCAGTTGTCGCATAAAGAATAAGGACCAAAAGAATAATTGCCCACCAGATAATTTGTAAGGTCATATAATCAAATAACATTATTGATGCTCCTTATAATCATAATTGCCATTACCTAATGATTTTGGCCCTTTGCGTGCAACCTTGAACATAACAATTAACTCCACAACAAACAGCCCAACATATAGCAATGCAAAAAAGGCAAGGCTGACCACAATATTCCATGATGCCAAGGTTGACGCCCCCATGCTTGTTGGCAATATACCGTGCACCACCCATGGTTGACGCCCCATTTCAGCAATAATCCAACCTGCTTCAGCCGCAATATAAGGTAATGGAATCGCAAAAACTGCTAACCATAAGAACCAGCGATATTTAAGCAATGTACGACGCAATACATGTACTGCACCAAAAACCATAACAAAAAACACAATGGCCCAACAGGCAAGCATCACTCTGAAGCTCCAATATACTGGCCACACTTCTGGAATAGTATCCTTAACAGCCTTAGCAACCTCTGCCGCACTTGCATTGTGTGGATCTTTGGCATGCGCCTGCAATATAAAGGCATAGCCAATATTGTCACGATACTTTTTGGTCTCTGGGTTTTTCGGATCAAAAATATCAAAATCATGAGCTGTCCCTTTGCCATTTCTGATCTGCTCCAATGCTTTTAATGCGACTAAGCCATCATAAATGCGCTCTTTATTTTCGCGCATAATAGGCTTCAATCCTTCCACTGTTGCAGACAAGCTGTGCCCCGCAATTAAGCTCAACATCCATGGAATTTGAATCTCAAAATAATTTTTCTCATGCTCTTGTGATGGAAAAGAAACAGCTGACCAAGCAGCAGGTGCTTTTTGTGTCTCCCACTGCCCTTCAATAGCAGCCATTTTAGCGGGTTCATACTTATCAACAGCAAGACCATTAGCATCACCCAAAAAGAAAATAAAGATCGAAGAGCATAAACCAAAGCCAAGACCCACAGCAAGTGAACGCATCGCAAATCCAGTATTTCTCTTACGTAATAAATACCATGCGCTAATCCCTACAACAAATGCTGCTGACACTAAATAACCCGCAAAAGCAACATGCCCAATACGAATTTGTGCTAGCTCCTGCATATAGATCTGCACAAAGCTTGTTAATTGCATCTGCATTGTTTCAGGGTTTAGGAATGTTGCTACAGGGTGCTGCATCCAACTGTTTGCGACTAAGATATTAACAATCGACAAATTAGTACCCAATGCCAAGAAAAAGGTAATCAATAGATGTGTTTTTTTACTGACCTTATTCCACGTAAAGAAAAACAAACCAAAAAGCGTGGCTTCCGTCATAAAGGCTGTCAAACCCTCAATGGCTAATACTGTACCAAAGCTCTCCCCAATAAAGCGCGAAAAATATGCCCAGTTTAAGCCAAACTCAAACTCCATAGTAATCCCAGTAACAACACCCATTGCGAAGTTAATCGCAAAAAGTTTGCCCCAAAATTTAGTCATATCTTTGTATACTTGCTTACCCGTTTTGACATAAGCAGCTTCCATAATAAAAAGCATCCATGACAGCCCAAGTGTCAATGGTACAAAAACAAAGTGAAAAATAGCCGTAAACGCAAATTGAGTACGTGATAAATCGACAAACAATTGTGTCATATCCATGTGTGGACACTCCCAATGTGTGAATGAAATTTTATTGCTCGATTGTAGAGGTTTACTCACCTATTGCAAGTTTAACAGCAGTTTAATTTCTTATGCATTAGATAAAGCGAATTTATTGCCATCCATAGCAAACTGAGTAATAAATCAAGAATAATTTGCGTCAGCTATTACCTCTCCTCTTGCGGGAGAGGTCGTGCAGCTTAAGCTGCACGGGTGAGGGGAATAATTAAAACTCAACTTATTTTTGAATTATTACTTAGTGACTGGCGTTACGCACTTTAGAAAAAGCTATGATTTTATAAACACCCCGTCAGCCTACGGCTGCCACCCCTCTTGCAAAAAGGGGAATGGGGCGACGGTGATTTTAATTCCCCTCTTTGCAAGCATAGGTTTATAGGGATCTTTTCTATTCATTTAATTCTTCTCCTTGTAAAGTCTGAAAGCTCGACCAAGCTAG